>DXCD01000260.1 GCA_019116185.1 Candidatus Mediterraneibacter stercorigallinarum | reverse complement strand
CGGGAGCGGTATATCCCCACAGGGCGCGCTTGCGCTCGGGCCGCAGCATAGCGGTACATAGGGCTGCAAAGGACGCAGCCCAAGTGCCGATGCTGCTCTACGGCCCTGAGGGGATATACCGCTCCCGGCTGCTTTTTCTCAGACGGAAGAAAGCGAGCCGGGGAGTTTTTTATGTGGGGCAGGGATATGTCAGAAATATAGAAGGAGCGCTGCCTCGGATGGTGTGAACCATGGGTTTGCAGCGCTCCTTTGCGTATGTATTTTTTAGATTAGTGATTATTCTGGTTCTTCAGCTCCTGCATCTTCATAGCGCGCACCTTCAGCGGCAGTCCGAACAGGTTGATGAAGCCGTCCGCGTCGTGATGGTCGTAGAGATCACCGGTTGTGAAGCTTGCGAGAGATTCACTGTACAGTGAATACGGAGAAGTCTCACCTGCGCGGATGATGTTTCCTTTGTAAAGCTTGAATTTCACTTCCCCTGTCACATACTGCTGTGTTACGTCCATAAACGCCTGGATCGCTTCGCGCAGCGGTGTGAACCATTTTCCTTCATAAACGATCTGGGCAAATTTATTTCCCAGGTCCTTCTTTACTTCATATGTAGCGCGGTCGAGCACCAGCTCCTCAAGCTGCTGATGTGCCTCCATAAGGATCGTTCCGCCCGGTGTCTCATATACTCCGCGGGATTTCATGCCTACGACACGGTTTTCCACGATGTCAATGATGCCGATGCCGTGCTTTCCGCCCAGGGCGTTCAGCTCCCTGATAATATCGGATACTTTCATCTCTTTGCCATTCACACTCTTCGGAACACCTGCCTCGAATGTCATGGTCACGTATTCTCCTTTATCCGGAGCTTTTTCCGGTGTCACGCCGAGTACGAGGAGATCGTCATAATTGGGCTCGTTAGCCGGGTCTTCAAGCTCTAGGCCTTCATGGCTGATATGCCACAGGTTGCGGTCGCGGCTGTAGCTGTGCTGTGCGTCAAAAGGAAGATCAATGCCATGCTGGCGGCAGTATTCGATCTCATCTTCGCGGGACTGCATGGTCCATACATCTGTCATCCGCCACGGAGCGATGATTTTGATGTCCGGAGCAAGCGCTTTGATGCCCAGCTCAAAGCGGATCTGGTCATTCCCTTTCCCTGTCGCGCCGTGGCAGATGGCAACAGCGCCTTCCTTGCGCGCGATCTCTACCAGTTTCTTAGCGATGGCCGGACGCGCCATGGATGTGCCGAGGAGGTATTTGTTCTCGTAGACAGCGCCTGCTTTAACACATGGAACGATATAGTTATCGCAGAAATCATCAACAATGTTTTCGATATATAATTTGGAAGCTCCTGAAAGTTTTGCTCTCTCATCAAGACCATCGAGTTCCTCTCCCTGTCCGCAGTCAATGCAGCAGCAGACAACATCGTAGCCGAATGTCTCTTTCAGCCACGGGATAATGGCAGTTGTGTCAAGACCGCCTGAATACGCTAATACAACTTTTTCTTTACTCATATCAATTGCCTCCTGAATGTATTTTTATTCGCTTTTCTATCCCGCCGGGGCGGGATAAAGAACATATGTCATTCCTGCTTTTTACAAGCTAGAACATACTATACACCAGAATTTATATTTATTCAAGAGAAAATTAATAAAAAAGAATAATATGCATAATTTCATATAAAAATGCATAAAAACACATTTTTGGCATACGAAAATGCATAAAACAGCAGCGCGGGCTTGTAAAGATACAAGAGGAGAACTCCACAGAGTCTTGATACATAGACTGATATTAGAGCAGACGGCAGAGAAAAAGCCGTTCCTGCTGACAAAAAGGCTGAAATGTAATAAGGAAGGAAATGGTTGAATGATATCAGTCAGTCTGTGTATGATCGTCAAGGACGAGGAAGAGGTGCTGGGACGATGCCTGGAAAGTGTAAAAAATGTCGTCGATGAGATAATTATCGCAGATACCGGATCAAAAGACAGGACAAAGGAGATTGCCAGACAATACACGGACAAAGTTTATGACTTTGAATGGAAAGATGACTTCTCAGCGGCAAGGAACTTTTCACTGTCGAAAGGGACAAAGGATTATCTGATGTGGATCGATGCCGATGACGTGCTGCCGGAAAAAAGCGTGTGGGAAATGCTGAAGCTTAAGGAGGAACTGCCCCCGGATACGGATGTTGTAATGCTGCCGTATGCAGTGGCATTTGACAGCAGAGGGAAAAGTACTTTCACATATTTCAGAGAAAGGATTGTAAAGAACAGCGGTGATTTCCGCTTTGAAGGGCGTGTTCACGAGGCGATCCCTCCTGCGGGAAATGTGCATTATTCGGATGTGCTGATAGAACACAGAAAAATCCATTCCGGCGACAGCAGCAGGAATCTTCGGATCTATGAGGATATGGAAGAAAAAGGAGAAGTTTTTGACAGCCGTTCTCTCTATTACTATGGAAGAGAACTTCTGTTTCACGAGAAGTATAAAAAGGGAGCAGAAGTTCTTCAGACATTTTTGAACTGTCCGGACGGGTGGATAGAAAATAAGATTGATGCGACCCGGCAGCTGGCATATTGCTTCTATGGGCTGGGAAATGACAACAGGGCGCTTTGCGCCCTGCTGGAAGGACTGGCATATGATGTGCCGAGAGGAGAGACCTGCTGTGATCTGGGAAGGCATTTTATGGATAGGGGGAAGTATGAACAGGCGGTCTATTGGTATGGGCAGGCGCTTAGTGCAAAGAAGGCAGACCGGTCAGGCGCATTTATAACAGAAGAATGCTATGGATACCTGCCTGCGATCTCACTGTGTATCTGTTATGACAGGCTTGGAAAATACGAGCTTGCAGAAACTTATAACGAGATGGCAGAAGGTTTTTCTCCGGGATCGGCTTTTTGTAGTGCGAACAGGGAGTATTTCCGGGAGCGGAGATCAGACGGACAAAAAAAGAATCCTAACATACATTAATTATGAAAGGAGGATAGAGATTATGATATGGTTCGGAAAAAAACAGAAGGATCATAAGAAAGATTATGAAGTGCATGAACAATCTTCGTGCTGCCACGATGATGAGAACTGCGGTCGTGAAAGACGTGGCTGGAATCCTTTCGGATGCCAGCGCCCGTGTCCGCCAAGACCATGCTGCTGTACTGGGACAACGGGTCCAACAGGGCCGACTGGTCCAACCGGTCCAAGCGGGACAACGGGCCCAACAGGACCGACCGGTCCAAGCGGGGCAACCGGCCCAACAGGACCGACCGGTCCGAGCGGAGTAACCGGTCCAACGGGTCCGACCGGTCCAAGCGGGGCAACCGGCCCAACGGGTCCGACCGGCCCGAGCGGGACAACCGGCCCAACAGGTCCGACCGGTCCGAGCGGGGCGACAGGTCCAACTGGCCCGAGCGGGGCAACAGGTCCGAGCGGAGCAACCGGCCCGAGCGGAGCAACAGGACCTTCCGCATCGGAGCAGCAGGCCAGCTATCTGGCGGCATATTCCACGCCATCCCAGACTGGGACGACAGGGACTACGTTGGTCTTTGACAGAAATGCGTCATCAGGCGGAACAGATGTGACTCATATTCAAAACACATCTCAGATAACGATACAGACACCGGGAACGTATGAGGTCTCTTTCCACGGGACCGTCGGTCCGGTGAGTGCGACAAAGCTTCCTGTTACAATTTCTCTGTATCTTCAGCAGCAGGGAAGCGCGGTGCCGGGCGCTGTGATTCAGCATACGTTCCACAAGGCGTCAGATTCGGCAGGGGTAGCGTTTTCCCAGATTATTTCCGTGACTTCGGTCCCGGCAGTACTTCAAGTGATCGGGCAGGGGGGAAGCTTTTTCTACGGAGGTATCAATTTGACAGTACAGAAGATCGGGGCCACAGCAGAATCAGCAAAATAGCGTCAGCCCGGTACTGATGTGTGTCTGGCTTCATCTTACGATTTGTTTTCATAAAACAGCAGTTACAGGCAGGCGGGATGATTTTTCCGCCTGCCTGAATTATATAGCGGTAAAAAGAATAGTATATGTATAAGGAAGGAGTGAAGAGCAATTGAAATAGAAAGAAGATAGTAAGGCGGAAATTGTTACTTTTGTGAGAAAGTAGTAAAATTTCCCTGTATTTTTTATTAAAATTATATAACCAAAAATGCAAAGGGATGCATA
>DXCD01000259.1 GCA_019116185.1 Candidatus Mediterraneibacter stercorigallinarum | reverse complement strand
CCTCCATGTGCAAGGCTGATTTCCCCTGGACGCGGGACAAGGCCCCCTCCGATCAGCGCCGCCCGCGTCGCCGTGTGATGTACCTCGCGGAAGGGCCGTTTCCGTATAAGAGGAGCCTTCTCATCCAGCATTCCGAGAACACTGTATATCTTTGTTATTTCCAGGCTTTCCTCCATGTCCGGCGGCGGCAGGATCCCTGCTATGCACTTTGCGGTCATAGATTTTCCGCTGCCCGGAGGTCCGATCATGAGCAGGTTATGCCCGCCCGCCACAGCGATCTCTGCCGCCCGTTTCACATTTTCCTGTCCTTTGATATCCGCAAAGTCCGGCAGCATCTCTCCCCATTCCGCCTGAACTGCCTCCTGAGTCTCCGTCCGGTCCACTGCTCCCTGCTGATACTCTCCCCTGAGAATCTCCACAACTTCGGCAAGGCTTCCCGCCCCGATCACTTCCACGCCTTTTACAAGCGCTCCCTCTGCCATGTTTTCCTTCGGTACAATGCACCGGCTTATCCCTGCCCTTTTTCCTTCCATTACAATGGGAAGTATCCCCGGCACTTTCCTCACTCGTCCGTCAAGCCCCAGTTCTCCTGTGATCAGGCATCCCTCTGCCGCCGAAGGACTGATCTGCCCCAGGGAAGCCAGAATCGCCGCTGCAATCGGCAGGTCAAAAGATGCTCCCCGCTTCCTCAGAGTCGCGGGCGACAGATTGATGACCGTACGCTTCGCCGGATAATCAAACCCGGAATTCCTGATCGCTGTCCTTACGCGCTCGCCCGCTTCTTTTACCTCTGACGACAGATAGCCCACCATATGAAACACCGGGAGGCCGTTTGACACGTCTGCCTCCACCCGTACAAGCTCTACCCCCAGTCCGTCAATGGCTGCGGATAAAATTGTGCTGAAACTCATTTACACTCCTTTCTTATGAGTCCCCTGCCGTATAAATCCATCGAGTAAAAACACCACTTATACAAAAAGTAAAACTGAATTTCCGGCCGATCCGGCCAGACACCCGGTTCAGGTGAGATCACCGGGAAAAAGATTCTTCCCGGAAATGTACATTTATGATAGCTTACCGCATGACAGGTGTCAATGTACGTAGAACTTATATCCTCTTTTCGAGTATTTCTATACACGATTTCCAGATCTCCCGGCACCCATGATGTTCCGTTCTCCTCACACTGCGTTATCATTGTCAGGCTTTATGCTGTCCCTCTTTTGCATTGGAAAAGCACGTGCCGGACCATTTTCTCATACACTATATCAAATGTGCTAAGAGGTGCCGTCTTGAAATCATTTCCCAACCCCCTCACTGCTTCGGAAGAGAAGTACTATATCCAGAGATACACAGAGGGAGACCTCGAGGCAAAGCACATCCTGATCGAACGGAATCTGAGGCTCGTCGCCCATGTGATTAAAAAATATCAGAACCTGGAAGAAGACCCGGAGGACCTGATATCTATCGGAACCATTGGCCTGATCAAAGCAGTCGTCACTTTTAACCCGGATAAAGGGAACAGGCTTGCCGCCTATGCATCGCGGTGCGTGGAAAATGAAATCCTCATGCACTTACGTGCCAAAAAGAAATCCGCAAAGGAAATCTCCCTCTACGAGCCCATCGGCACTGACCGGGAGGGCAATGAGATCAAGCTCTATGACATCATTGAGACTGACGAGATCGATGTTCCCGAAAAGATCTATCTCAAAGAAAACATCCAGAAACTCTACGAAAAAGTCGAAAACGAGCTTTCCCCGAGAGAAAAGCTCGTTTTAAAAATGCGGTATGGCCTTTATAACGGAGAAGAATACACCCAGCGGGAAATCGCCAGGCAGCTCGGGATTTCCCGCTCTTACGTCTCACGGATCGAGAAAAGCGCGGTGGAGAAGCTGAGAGAATTTTTCTGACAATCAGGTCAGACAGGATATTTCTCAGGAATGGAGCATTATTATAAGAAAGTAAAAACGACAGGAAACGCGGAATCTGATCCAATGCTTTCCCTGCCGTTTTTTACTGCTTATTGTATGCGTCTCCGATACCGATATATTAAGACTGCTCCCGCTGTCACCGCGGCGGGCACTATACAGCTGAACAGGATAATCCATAACCAGAAATATCCGATATGAATATTTATCCTCTCCTGGATATTATTTATATTTCCTGCTGTATCACTCAGGGCTATCCCTATATTGTGCCATCCTTTTTCCAGTGTAAAGGTCAATGTACCTTCTTCCTGTGAATATTCAAATGCCATCTCTTCGCCGTTATCATATATCTTGGTTGCGGTTTCGTCCAGCAGTTCATTGATCCCGGTCAGGGTGACTGTCTGCCGGCCGTCTCCAAAATACCAGTGCCATGACGAAAGACCTTCCGGGATCTCGCAGGTCGGCGCGGCACTGTCGATATGCATCGCTCCAAGGTCAACCCTGCTTCCGTCGTTCTTTACCGACAGATACAGGTCAGCATCTGTATCATCGTCAAAGCTGTCCCGGAAAAAGTCCGATCTCAGAGTATAATTGTAAACAGTGAACCCATATATACTGTCATCTGTCGTCACCTGGGCATTCGTATACAGCTCATCTGCATTCATGTCTCTTAAGACAATATCCACATTTGTTCCGGCTTTCGCCATCACAAGTATCTCCAGATCTTTAAAGCTGTCAGGTCTCATGCTGATCGGGGTTCCGTCTTCATACTGGAAGGAATACAGACCGGAATTCCTGTCAGCATTGCTGTCCATGATAAAGGCAAGTACATCCTGCTCGATCACCCTTGCATATGTATCCACGTTCAGTTCGCTTCTGTTTCCCGCGGTATCCACTGCTGTCACTTCAAGCGCATATACCCCGTCCTCGGTAAAATCAGGCACTTTGAAGCTTCCCCCGCGTATAATGCCCTCATGCTGCGTATCTTCCTCCAGATAGACGTTCACCGGCTGCATAACGACCGCGGCCTCGGAACTGGTGTAATCCGGCTTCCAGACAATCAGGGAATACTCTAAATACTCAATATTCAGGTCATTAAACTCCAGTGTCGGCGAAGCTTCCTGCGCTCTGTCATAAGCATAAATATCCAAAAACTCTGTATCATCAGGACTTACATAGAATCCATTTCTCTTCTCAATGACAGGCACAGTCTTATCGATTTCAAAAATCACTGTGGAACGGGAATCAGCGCTATTTCCTGCCAGATCCCTGGGCGTCATTTCAATCTGATATACTGCTTCCACGCCTACTTCAAATGTAAGAGTATGAACATCTCCCTCATCAGTCCACTGCCCCGCGCTGACCATGGTGTCGGTCACATCTGTCATCCCATCCGCAGAATGTTCTGCTCCGGGCTCTTTCTCATATACGCGCAGTCCCATTAAATTGGGGTCAAAATGATGCTCTGTGACAGTGATGGACACAGTCTTGTCTTCATTAAAGCTGTTATCCGTCTCCGGACTGCTGAATTCAATGAAGTTTTCCGTGACAGCAGGATTGGTCTTGTCAACATAGAAGAGCTGTTCATTCCCTCCGCTGTAATTTACTGCCGCCTTGTGCCCTCCAAGATCTGATCCTTCTATCTCGAAAGTATAATCCCCTTCATCAAACACAATCACTGCTGTATGTTGATCTTTTGACAGCTGAGAAAATGTTACGTCCGGCACGTCACCGATTTCATTCCGGATTACTGTTTTTATGAGGTCTGCGTCGAAATTACGTTCCGTTACCGTCACATCTGCGATTCGGTCGGCATTATAATAAGGGTCAGAATCATCGTCATCGCGGAAAGTCACGTCAATAACAGGGTCTGTCTTATCGATGGTAAACCGTCTGCTTGAAACAGTTTCCGCCTCGTTTCCCGCCCTGTCAGCCGCTGTGACTGACAGTACGATATCATTGTCGTCCGAATTATATGTAAATGTCCTGGACACTTTTGTAACAAGGTTCGCATCCGTCTCTTCCACGACCCAGCCGTCCTCCAGCTGGTCGCCCGCCTGATACCCCGTGTTATTCAACGTTATCTTCTGATCTGTCCCGGACTTTTCCGACGTCTGGGAATACACAATCTCCCGAATGCCGGAAACCCGGTCCGTGATGGTAGCAGTAAAGCTTACATCTGTCACATATAATGCATTTCCCTCTGCATCCGTATACTCGGTTGAATTGCCATCGTAAAGCTCCACCGCCGGCGCATTATAGTCTATGACAAACGCGCGTGGAGTCACTTCCTCGGAGCTGTTTCCCGCATTGTCAAAACCTTCTGCATAAATCTGCCCCTTAAATCCGGAAGGAACAGAAATCCGGGCCTTGCCGTCAGTTACAGGCGCGGTCCCTGTCACTTCCTCCTGCTTCACTCCATTTTCATAAGGAACCAGGCGGTAATCGATCCGGTCCATGCCTGATACAGTATCAGATGCAGTGATCACGACCTCAAAATCCGTCTTAAAATAATATCCGTACTCTAAGTAATCAATAAACTCTGAGGTCTCTGCCGTGCCGTCGGCCGACTCGGGGATAAACTCGTATTTTTCGATTACGGGAAGGGTCCTGTCCAGCACGATCTGTTCTGACCGGTACACTTTCATCTCATTGCCTGAGCGGTCTCTGTATCTGATTTCAATCGTATAGATGCCATCCTCCGTCAGCTCGATATATCCGGTCCAGTCATCCCCTTCATTGCTCCAGTCTTCAATAACATATTCCGAGCCATTGACAAGGATTTCCACATCCTCCGCATAGAAGTTCGCTTCCGTGACCGTCACCCCGGCCCTTATGCCATCCTCGCAGGTATGGTCATAGTACAGGATCGAATCTGTATTTTCTTTATTCGCATATTCAGCTTTGGCCCCGGTATACAGCTCCATGGTTTTCCGGTCCCGGATCTGCTGAGGTTCAGGATACCTGACCGTGCGGACGGGCGCGATCGTATCGACTACCATCACATATCCGTCATCCGTCTCAGTCATGCTTCCGTCTTCCCGCTTTACGATTCCGTTACTGTCATGAACTTCACTGGTATTCCCTGCCTTATCCGTCACTGTAAAGGAGATATCCTTTAGTCCCTGTAATCTTAATTTCTTCCATTTTTACTCCTTAGTCATCGCCATTTAGTACAGAAGCTGACTGCCCAAAGGCATTAGTCCCTCCTAACAAAACAGACCCCCACTGGATCGTGCGTTCATAAATGTTTACTCCTGTAGTAGTATATGTTGTAATACTGCTGACTCCTGAATTAACGTTTAGAATTACTTTTTCAAACACATTCCAAACGCTCGTCGGGCGGACATTATTACCAAGCAGTGCTGTCACATTACCTGAAGAATGCATTGCATATGAACTGGAAGCGCTTTGCCAAGCTCTGATTGTAGATGGATCTGAAGGATTCCATTGAGGCATATTAATCTTATGAGACACTAAAGTTGTTTCCAATGTGCTGCGTCCCATTTTATCTGCACAATTAGCCGCTATCAGATCTCCATTATTCATTCCTTTATCTCCGATTCCCGACCAAAATGTAGATGTATCAGGCTGAAGTGAGAAGGGGAATTTACCAGCGCCGCTGATTGCATTTCTAAAATTAGCGTTTCGTATCCAACTCTTGCTGTACTCGCGGAGCGCTGCATTTCCAATTCCTTTTATTCCATTATAGATTGATCCAATCGAATATAAGCCATTCGAAATCATGCTTACTACACATATTCCCACTACAACTGCTGCCGCATCTTCGTCAATACGCGCAGCCTCAGCCGTAAATTCTTCCGTTTTCTGGCTGAACGCCTCGAGCGCTTCTGCCTTCTGCTCCTGGATCTGCGTGGAAGTCTGCACCATTCCGATCACATCATCCAGATTGCACACACTTTTCCTGATATTTACAGCCTTTAACTTCAGAGAGAACAGCTCGGATGAATAGTTATCCACACTATTTCTGATCTCGCCTATCAAAGACGGCACTAGCATTATTCGAATATAAAACCGAGTTCTGCAAGGGACTCCATAAACTCGTCGTAACCTTCACTTTTCTTATCCACACCAGAAAGATCCTTTTTGGTAATCAGTAAATTTCCTTTCATTTTCATGTCAAATAAATGTTCTATCAAATCGGTTTCTTCCGTTGAAAGGTCCGAATAATCTTTAAGATATTCTTTCAGTTCTCCAAAAGGTCCCAGCAAGTATCGAATAAATTCACCGCCATTTTTCCAAAACTCGTCTATGCTGTCATCAAATATGGACAAACCTTCTGAATCAAGCCAAAATGCCGTTGTTGCTACCGGAAGAACGATTCCCTCAATCTCAAAAAGCAAATACTGTAATGCTTCCATATCAGCAAGCTGTTTAATATTGTCAGGTGCCTCAGAAAACAATTCAATCGCCTGATGCTTCAGATATTGCGCAAGACGTGGACTTTCATTATCTATTATCGCCCCTGCAATAATTCTTTTTTCAAAATCGAAAGAAATTGTACCCTCAGAATCTGGTTTAAAACTAAAATTGTCCCCATCCCATGACTGTTCATAAGAAAAAAAGGGAAATCTCAAATTAGCAGCCGCATGCGCTATAGAAGAATAAATACACCGTTCATATAATTCATTAAATGTCATTTGTAATTCTGTATGCATTTTCATATCCTCCTTTAAATAAATCATTCTTCTATTGATATCTGTGATACTCAAAAGAAGCATTTACGATCCCATTCATATTTCCACACAATCCCAAACGGACGGCTTTGCTCCAGCTCCCGATATCAGGCACACTATATTTCATATAATCTAAAAATATTGTACTGGCACCTTTTGCACAATTTGCAGCACCTTCTATAACTTGTGCATTACTAAAGCTATTCATCCCGCCCTTAGCTTTTGGAACAATATGATCTATGTGCGCTTCATTTGGGAGATGTTTTACACCTTTCACCGATCTCGGCGGTTTTTCCAAAATTTTCCCTGTTTTATCGCTTCTTAGGACTCCATTATTTCTCCTCATATTTTCCTGTAGTATTTCTCTTTTACGCACATGATCATAATCCCCGCCAGATTTATGTTTTATCTTTGGATGCTTAGCATCCAAATTCGAATAGCCCTTTTTCCCGTTCTCAATCGCTTTTTTTCTCGCAATATATTCTTTGGGTAAAACCCCTTTAATAGAATTATAGATATTTCCAATAGAATATAAGCCGTTCGAGATCATGCTCGTCCAGTCCAATGCAGACTGCAATGCATTAAATGTCGGATTATCAATATCTCCCCAGGTATCAACAATATTCAGTGCAGCCGCCCCAATCGTTGACACCACGGCAATTGCTACCACCGCCAAACTTATATTAGCCGCTGTCCCGGCAGCTGCTCCTAATGCTGTAAGTAACGGAACCAGCGCCGCACCGCCTGTCATGACCACTGCTGCAATAGCCAGCGCAGCCCCCACTATGATCCCCACTGTTGTCACGATCTCCTGCCAGTGTTCTTTGCACCATTCGGCCGCGTTATCCCAGAACGCCTCCCAGCCGTTTTTCTCAGCATCCGGCCTCAGGTAATTGTATTTGTTATAAAAGTCCTCTTTATTTTGGTTGATGACAGCCGCAGCTTCTTCATCGATACGCACGACATCCGCCGTAAATTCTTCTGTTTTCTGGCAGAATGCCTGGAGAGATTCTATTTTCTGCTCCTGGATCTGTGTAGACGTCTGGACCATTCCGATCACATCGTCCAGGTCACACACACTTTTCCTGATATTCAGAGCCTTTGACTTCAAGGAGAATAATTCGGATGAATAGTCATCCACACTCTTTCTGACCTCCCCTATCAAAGACGGCATCTGATTCATTTTTCCGGCATATAGAGCAATCGTTGCCATTCATGCACCTCCCTGGCTTAGAAAGCCTTACTGATACGAATCCTGCCATAAGAAAAAGTAAATATTTCCGCTGTGTTTACTGATTTGCATTTCGTATCTTTTCTTTTATCACTATTTTCTGCGGATCAACATTTTCTGCTATATAAGACTCCATCTTATCACAGCCCGTCATAAGCGTTTCCACAGAGACATGTCTGGACTTTGTATATATGGTTATTTTGACCATTGTTCCTAAATTACTGTTTCTATTAACTCGGCGTACCACTTTTGTTATTTCATTGACATTAAAGCTGTATTCTTTTCCTATTCCCTGCCTTACTGTTATAATATCCTCACGCACAATGATCCTGAACCGATACCCCCATAATGCACCGACGAGAAGCGGACTGCAAACTACAGCAAATACAATAATGCCTTCTGGGCCGCTGTCACCTATCAGCCAAAACAGTACAGAGATCAAAATCGAAATCAGGAATGTGGTAAGCGCTAATTTATAAATCCATTTTGGTGCAAAAACCTTGAATGTTTTTTTCATATTTTTTATCATTCCTTTCCCTTTTAAGTTTCAC
>DXCD01000258.1 GCA_019116185.1 Candidatus Mediterraneibacter stercorigallinarum | reverse complement strand
AGCCGCATCCCCGCCCGCCACGAATACGTTTTAAAATCAACTACGGTTTTCGGACGTTATCTCCATCGGCCGTCTCCCCCACAAATCCAGATTTCATACTTTCAGGAGCGCCTGCTTGTATTCGTTCTGGAAGGCTGTTTTGAATTTGTCTGTCACCACTGACATATACAGGTTGGATGCCAGAATATCATTGCGAAGCATTTTCTGTCCGGTGTCCGGGAGGGATTCGCTTTCAGAGAGCCTTGCCAGGAGAGGCAGCCGGCTTTCTTTTGCGATAAGGCTGATTAGTTTTGAACAGTCTTTGCGGCAGCCGAGAAGCCGGGCGTAATAATGATATCCGTTGGTCATGTATTCTGCCATATCATTTTTTTTCAGTCCGAGCATAATATGAAGGAGCGCGCGGTTGACGCGTGTCTGCGTGGTCTCCTTGGTTTTTATAAGTTCGGCAAACTGCTTATAGTTGAAAAAGTTATTCAGCTGTGTACAGATCCGGTTTGCAAGTTCTTCGGACACGTCCTGGTAGCGGACCAGGCTGCCGGGGTGTTTGTTGAGCAGTTTGTATTTCAGAATGATAGAGAAATCATTCTGATACACCGGATACTGTACCCGGTGATAGTCTTTGAGCAGCTCGAGACAGCAGGACGGCACCTGTTCTTCCAGCTCCCCGAGGATACTGGAAAAATCAGTGTCTTCGAATGTTCCGCCGGAACGGTCGGTGCTTAGCGTGGAACCTGAGTAAGCAAGCAGCGAGCGGATGGCTGATGCCGAACTGAAATTCTCAGAGGAGAGCTTTTTATCATGATAATGCGAGCCTTCTCTTTGGATGGTAAAAGGGGCTATATGACTGTGCAGCTTTTTTAAAGCTTTAAGGTATTCGATTCCCAGGATATTGTTGGGGTCATCAAGCAGGGCGGCATAAGCCGGGATTTGAGTATACTCCAACAGGGCGTCGTGCCTGGCTGAAGGGAAGGAAACGCCTTTTTTCAGATTTTTTCTGAGGAGGCTGCGGTAATCATCTGGTTCCCGGGAAAGAATATCTGCTACATGAGAAAGCGCGTCCAAGTCATTGCATTCACTTCCGAAGCAGATCGAGTCCACGACTCCGAGACTGTCCAGAAGGGAGACTGATCCCATAGCAAAATATTCAGCGCTGCCTGCAGCATAGCAGACCGGCAGTTCAAAGACAGCGGAAGCGCCGCAGCTCAGCGCCATCTCAGCACGCAGCCGCTTCGGCATGACAGCGGGCACGCCGCGTTGGACATAGTCGCCGCTCATTACGACGATTACCGCGTCAGCCCCTGTTATGCGCCGGGCTTCTTTTATATGATGCAGGTGCCCGTTATGAAACGGATTATATTCTGTGATAAGACCGACAATTTTCATGAGAATCTCCTTGTATATCAATTTCTACCATATTATACTATAAAAAGATGGTTCCTTATATAGAAAAATATTCTGGATGTACGGGAAAATTTGTACAGGTTCGGTTTTTCACAGTGCACGGGGTTATAAATAGGGAGATAATAAGAATATTAAAATATAAACTGATATGCAGATAAGATACTGGCAGACAGAAGAACGGGAAGGGGTACAGCATGGATCAGAAAGACAGACTGGATGTAGAGCAGATAACAGAACTGCTTGAAGAACATGATTTTAAAGAACTGAAGGAAGGACTCGAGACCATGCATCCTGTTGACATCGTGGAATGCCTGGAAGAACTCGACAAGAAGCAGCGCACGCTCGTGTTCCGCCTTCTTGCAAAAGAGGAAGCAGCGGAAGTGTTTACGGACATGAACAGTGAAATGCGCGAGGACCTGATCAACGCGCTGACAGATTCCGAACTGGAAGAAGTCATGGAAGAGATGTATGTGGATGATACTGTTGATGTCCTGGAAGAGATGCCGGCAAATGTTGTAGACCGTCTGCTGGCGGCGACAGATGAGGAGACAAGGCAGAAGATCAACACTCTCCTGCAGTATCCTGAGGACAGCGCAGGGAGCATTATGAACATTGAATATATCAGCCTGCGCAAAGAAATGACAGTGGCTGACGCGATCCTGAAAATCCGCCAGGTCGGCATTAATAAGGAAACGATTTACACATGCTATGTTACGGAGAAGAAGAAGCTGATCGGAATGGTCGATGTCAAAGATCTTCTGACGGCAGGCGAATCACGTCTGATCGGGGAAATCATGGATGAGAATGTGCTTTATGCCCGGACGCTGGATGACCAGGAGCATGTGGCGAATATGATTAATAAATACGGTCTTGTGGCGATCCCGATCATTGACCATGAGAATTGTCTGGTAGGGATTGTAACAGTTGACGACGCAATGCTCGTCCTCCAGGATGAGACCACGGAAGATATCAGCATTATGGCCGGTGTCAGCCCGAACGAGGATTCTTATTTTGAGACGTCTGTTTTTCAGCAGGCAAAGAACCGCGCCCCGTGGCTCATGCTGCTCATGCTCTCGGCAACTGTGACCGGTGAGATACTGGGGTACTATGAGAATGCTATGGCAGCGATGCCGGTTCTGATTACGTTTATTCCGATGCTCATGGGCACGGGCGGAAACTGCGGTTCCCAGAGTTCCACGCTGATCATCCGCGGGCTCGCGGTAGGTGAGATCGAATTTTCCGACATATTTAAAGTTATATTCAAGGAAATCAGAGTTGCGCTGATCGTTGGGTCCCTCCTTGCTGTTGTCAACGGGGTGCGGATCTGTATTATGTATGACAGAAATATCATGCTGGCGGCAGCTCTGGGCGTCACCATGATAGCAGTTGTTGCGATGGCGAAATGTATCGGATGCATTCTGCCTCTTGTTGCGAAGAAAATCGGGCTCGACCCGGCGATCATGGCAGCGCCCCTGATTACGACTATATTGGATACGTGTACAATCCTTGTGTATTTCAACATTGTTACAGCAGTGTTTAAAATCTGAGATTGTTATTTTTGTAACAATCGTATAAACGGAGCGGCTGGGAATAATGGATTGTACTTAAAAATGCACATAAAATCCCTTGTATACAAAAAACCTTTGAGTTATAATAAATGTACATGTGATAAAAAATGAAAGGTGGCTTTTAAATCATGGGATTTATTGATGAAATCAAGGCAAG
>DXCD01000257.1 GCA_019116185.1 Candidatus Mediterraneibacter stercorigallinarum | reverse complement strand
ACGGACATATTACAGATTCCCAGGGCAGGAAGGTGGATTTCTCCAACACGGTCATTATCATGACTTCGAATGCCGGGGCAAAGGCCATCGTTGATCCGAAGAAGCTGGGATTTGCCGCGAAAGAGGACCCGGCAGGGGACTATAAGAGAATGAAGCAGAATGTCATGGACGAGGTGAAGATGATCTTCCGGCCGGAATTCTTGAACCGGATCGATGAGATCATTGTGTTCCACGCGCTTGAAAAGACACATATGAAGAAAATCGTAACCCTGATGTGCCGTGATTTTACAAAGAGGCTGGCAGAGCAGATGGATATCCGCCTGACCTTGAGAGAGTCTGCGAAGAACCTTATCGTGGAGAAAGGCACTGATGCAAAATACGGGGCAAGGCCGCTGCGCAGGGCTCTTCAGACAGAACTGGAGGATAAGCTGGCAGAGGCGATCCTGAACGGTGAAGTGAAAGCCGGAGACCGTGTGGAGGCAGGAACCGCTAAGAAAGAAATTCGGTTTATCACAAGCCGCGGCGAGGACAAAAAGCCGGATAAAAAGTGATCCGGATAACAGAATATTTCGGTAGAAAAAAACAGGGTTTTATATTATAATAGCCATAGCAGAATTTATGTGAAATACTTAGGAGGAAAAGCAGCATGGCAGCAGTGAAAGAATTATTGCGCGCAGAAAATGACGGGACACTTAGTTTTGGAGATTATACGCTCGCAGCAAAGACGAAGAAGGATAATTTCGAGTTTGAGGGCGATATCTATAAAGTGAAGACATTTGCAGAGATCACGAAGCTTGAGAAGAACGGGATGTTC
Source organism: Candidatus Mediterraneibacter stercorigallinarum (assembly GCA_019116185.1). Taxonomy (GTDB): domain Bacteria; phylum Bacillota; class Clostridia; order Lachnospirales; family Lachnospiraceae; genus Mediterraneibacter; species Mediterraneibacter stercorigallinarum. Next base: position 4,291 of record DXCD01000257.1, on the reverse strand, counting down.
GTATATGAGTCTGTACCGGGCAGCGCGGTTGAGAATTTCAGGGAGACAGGGACAGAGGTTGAGTTCACCGTTTCCGCAGAAGGCGATGTACAGTTTACGCTTGAGCTCGAACCGGAGAGTGAATATGAAGTGTTTATCAGCGGAGAGTCCGCCGGCAAGATGAACACGAATTTAAGCGGAAAGCTCAGTGTCAGCGTAGAGCTTGCAGCAGATCAGAATGTTCAGGTGAAAATCGTTAAGTGCTGATAAAACAGAGAACTGAACGCCAGCATGGAAATGAAATATTGCAGGGCATACAGAAATAAAAAGCTGGGGTGGATGATGCGTCCGCCCCGTTTTTATGTTGAGAATACTGTGATAACAGCGCTGATCGATCAGACAGAAAGGAAAGAGAATGGCAAAAGGAAAGAAGAGTGTATTCTTCTGCCAGAACTGCGGGCATGAGGAATCAAAATGGCTGGGACAGTGTCCGGCGTGCGGAGAGTGGAATACATTTGTGGAGGAGAAGCTCGGCAGCGGTATTACAAAAGGTACGACAGCTTCCGCGCGTTCTGTAAGAGAGTCTGTCCGGGAGGCAAAGGTGGTTCCGCTGAATGAAGTGACAGCGGATGACGATACCAGAATCAGGACCGGGATCCGAGAACTTGACCGGGTGCTGGGAGGGGGAATCGTGCCGGGATCTCTCGTGCTCGTGGGCGGAGATCCCGGGATCGGGAAATCCACCCTTCTGCTTCAGGTGTGCCAGAGGCTGGCAGGGGAGAAGAAGGTATTGTATATATCGGGTGAAGAGTCCCAGGCTCAGATCAAGCTCAGGGCAAACCGGATGGGAGCGTTTGCTCCCGGGCTTTTCCTGCTGTGCGAGACGAACCTGGAGACGATCCGTGGAGTGATCGAGAAAGAGAAGCCGGAGCTGGTGATCATTGATTCCATCCAGACCATGTACAGTGAAGAAGTGTCTTCTGCTCCGGGAAGCGTTTCGCAGGTAAGGGAGTCCACGAATGTTTTCATGCAGCTCGCCAAAGGGCTGTGCATCCCCGTTTTTATCGTGGGACATGTGACAAAGGAAGGAACCGTGGCAGGACCCAGGGTGCTGGAACACATGGTGGACACGGTCCTGTATTTTGAAGGAGACCGGCATGCGTCTTACCGGATCCTGCGGGCGGTGAAGAACCGTTTTGGCTCCACCAATGAGATCGGAGTGTTTGAGATGCGGCAGACGGGGCTTGAAGAAGTCGAGAATCCTTCGGAATACATGCTGAGCGGCAGGCCGGAAAACGCGTCCGGGTCAGTGGTGGCTTGCTCCATGGAGGGAACCCGCCCGATCCTGATCGAGATCCAGGCGCTGGTGTGCCACAGCAATTTCGGCATGCCGAGACGGACGGCGGCGGGGACAGATTATAACAGGGTGAATCTGCTCATGGCAGTATTGGAGAAACGACTGGGCATGGCGCTCGGCAATTCCGATGCTTACGTCAATATCGCAGGCGGGATCCGCATGAACGAGCCCGCGATCGATCTGGGGATCGTCATGGCGCTGGTGTCCAGCTACCGGAACCGTCCCATTGACGAAAGGACAATCGTGTTCGGCGAGGTCGGCTTAAGCGGCGAGGTCCGCGCGGTAAACATGCCGGAACAAAGAGTTGCAGAGGCAAAGAAGCTGGGCTTTCAGACATGCATCTTGCCGGAAGTATGCCTTAAGATGGTCAAAGGCATCAGCGGGATCAAGCTGGTGGGAGTTAAGACAATTGGTGATGCAGTAAATACAATTTAGGGAAAAGGGGTCAGACCCCTCCCAGGAGGGGTCTGACCCCTTTGGGGAGAATATTCCGACAATTTCAGCCAGGAGGTGCAGACATTATGAAACCATACATAAAAACAGCAAAATATTATGAGACGGACCAGATGGGCGTGATCCATCATTCGAATTATATCCGTTGGATGGAGGAAGCGCGGGTGGACATACTGAATCAGATCGGCTATCCGTACCGCCGCTTTGAGGAGATGGGGTACATCAGCCCGGTGCTCCATGTGGACTGTGAATACAAGAAGAGCGTGAAGTTTGACGACGAGGTGAAGATCGTTGTGAGCCTTCAGGAGGCAGGCAGAGTGAAGTTCACACTCCGGTACGATATCTACAATATGTCAGAGGGCGGAGCCCTGAGCGCCTGTGGCACGACGACCCACTGTTTCCTGAAAAAGGACGGGAGACCTGTGCTCATGGATAAGGAAATGAAAGAATTTGCCGAAACAATGGAAAAGCTGCTGGCAGAGGAGTAAGGATCCGGAAGCGAGGCGATTGACATGATCTTAAGCGCAAGCAGGCGCACAGATATACCGAATTATTACAGCGAATGGCTTGCCGGGCGTTTCCGGGAGGGGTATCTCTGCGTGCGCAATCCCATGAACCATCATCAGGTTAGCCGGGTCGCACTGAACCCGGATGTGATCGACTGCATCGTATTCTGGACGAAGAATCCGATCCCCATGTTTCCCCTGCTGCACGAATTTGACCGGTATCCCTATTATTTTCAGTTCACGCTGACCGGATACGGCAGGGATGTGGAGCCCGGTCTGCCGGATAAGAAGAATATCCTGATCCCGGCATTTCAGGAGCTTGCCCGCAGGATCGGAGCGGACAGGATGATCTGGAGATATGATCCTGTCTTTCTGACGGACAGATACAGCGTGGACTATCACGAGCGGGCGTTTGGTCAGATTGCGGAAGCGCTGGAGGGAATGACCCGGAGAGTCGTGATCAGTTTTCTGGACGAATATGAGAAGACCAGGCGGAATATGAAGGGCACTCGCATGGAGGCGCTGACAGAGGAGAAGATGAAACTTGCCGCAGAGAGATTCGCTCTGATTGCCCGGAAGCACGGTATGGAGATCCGGACGTGCGCGGAGGAAGTGGATCTGTCTGAGTATGGCATCACCCATGGGGCATGCATTGACCGGGAGTATATTGAAGGGCTGCTTGGATGCCGCCTGCGGGGCGGAAAGGATCACGGACAGCGCGCGGCATGCGGCTGCATGGAGAGTGTAGAAGCAGGCACTTACCACACCTGCAGGAACGGCTGTACGTATTGCTATGCCAATTTCTCGACAGAGAGAGTGCGGGCGGGAATCAGAGCTTATGACCCTGCTTCCCCGATCCTGTGCGGGAAACTTGAACCCGGGGATGTGGTCACGGAACGGAAAATGAGGTCCCTGAGGAAAATATAGCTTGACAATATCGAGTGTCGATATTATTCTGAAGATAGAAATATCGATACTCGATATTGTCGTGCGAAAGGGGGAAGGGGCTATGAAACAGGAGAAAGAGCAGAAGCTTGTCAGGCGTGTGTTTCGATACTACTGCTATATTGAAAGTGATGCCTTTGCGCAGTATCTTCATGAAATGTCCCTGAAGGGCTGGCACCTTAAGGAATGGAAGTTCTGGCTGGAGTTTGAAAAAGGAGAATGCCAGGACATCGAATATGCGGTGGAAGTGTTTCCCAAAGGAAGTGAAATGGATGTAAAGCCGGGAAGGGATGCTGAGGAGTACGCAGAATACTGCCGGGCAGCAGGCTGGGAACTTGTAGACGGCAGGCGTAGATTCTGTATTTTCCGCAAGATTTCAGAGGATGCCACCCCGATCGTGACGGAGGAGGAACGGTTTTCCAATATCTGTCGGGCGGAGTGGAGATGGTGGCTGATCAGACTGCTGACCACGGGTGTGGTCTACGCAACATCTGCAGTCGGAATCACTTGGTCAGATTTTGTTATCATGCTTTTTTCAAATGCGATTCTGTTTGTGCTTCTGATGCTTGCGGTTTTGCCGGTGTACGAGATACTGCAATGTATCGGACTGACAGTATGGCAGGTAAAAGCACGGAGGAAGATCAGAAGGGGAGAACGTCCTTTCTATGGAAAATGGCGGGGGCGCTATGTTTTGTACGGTATCGCGGTATTGATGCTGGCGGGGCTGACTTTCGTGTGGGGATCGGAAGGAACAGCCGGTTCGGCGGTCGTTTTATGGATTTGGATCGGGATTATCATGGCAGTTCTGGCAGGATTTTGGTTCTACCGGCCTTCCCGGAGAGAAAACTGGGTGCTTCAGACCGTGGCAGGAGTGGGAATCGGCATCATCTTGTGCGGCGGACTGGCTTCAAGTCTTATCAGCGGTTCCATGGACAGGGAAGAAATGCTTTCCGCTGCACAAAAACTGCCCCTTGTTTTGACAGATTACAGCCGGACGGACGAGGAAATAACATTTTCTTCTTATGATGAACGTTCCAGTATACTTGGGACA
>DXCD01000256.1 GCA_019116185.1 Candidatus Mediterraneibacter stercorigallinarum | reverse complement strand
TCTTCGCTCCGGTAATGTCTATCTCCACCGGAACCGATGTCTTGAATGTGACTGCATCCTGGCGCCACACTTCTTCTCCGTCCACTTTCACGATGAAGTTGACGTTGCTGTTTCCGCCCTGCTCCATGCCGATTCCGGCAACAGCTGTAAATTTCGTCGCATTCATACCGTCCACATTGAATGTCACTTCAGACGGCGCGTGAGATCCCACGCCTTTTTCAAACGGCGTCTGCACTCCGTCCACCCACACTCCAAGCGCCAGGCCGCAGGTACACAGATCTCTCATGTTCGCGCTGTATCCGCTCTTGTCCACAAGCCATTCCATATCGCTGACATAGATCGCGTCTTTGATCTCGAACTTGATCGTATATGTTTTCTCAATTCCATATACCGATGTGGCAGTTACGGAAGCAGTGTAATTATTGTCCGCATCAGCCTGCGTCACAGTCACCTCTGTCTGCTCATCCGTTGCAACAGCTGTTACTTCCGGCATCACAAGGTTTTCTCTGTTCAGCAGCTGATAGGTATACTCAGTCCGCGCAGGCTCAAATCCTGCCAGGGAGACACCATCGATCTTGATGTCAGATACCGGCATGGTGGAATCCGGATTCTGCTTGCTGTTCTCCATCCTTGCGCTTACAAATGCACTTGCATCCGCGGATTCCTCCGTGATCGGCGTGATGCGGAATGTATGGGTATAAGTCACTCCCCGATTCAGGATATACTCAGCCAGAGGTCCCGGACCGCAGCTTGCATTTCCGAGTCCGCGCTGTGCATAGTCCACTGTCAGGATCGTATCTTCTGTCTTTTCAACCTGATACGGGTGTCCGTAGCTGTTATAAACCCTGTTGATCTCCGCCGCGTCATAATGAAGCGCGCTCATCTCCATTGTATCCGCCGCGGCAACCATGATACCCTTTCCTGTCGCCCCGTCTGTGAGCGCTGTCCACCTGACATCCGTCCTGTTTCCGTGCTCCTGCGGACGGGTATATTTCGCCGCTTCTGAGAGTTCCTCCACAGTACTGTGGTAAACTCCGATCAGGGATCCTGTATTTCTGTCAATATAGTTTTCCTCCGGCCCGCGTCCGTAATATGTCACATCCTGATACTGCTGCGGAACCGTCATCTTCATACCGATCCTTGCGATATCGCCGACTGCAGTGTTGTCTGCAGGCGTAAACTGATTTGTCACAACGATATCCCCGTTTGCATAAATCGTATAATCAATGCTCTGCGGAGAATCCAGCGTTGTGATCGTGCCCGCCGCATGGACCGTGACCACCTTATCCTTTGCGTCAACCGTAAATTCCTCTACAGAGAAATTATCTGCCGCATTTTTCATTTCCTCTGTAAAGTTCGGGTCATTGCTCACCCTTGCGCGGAAATAATTCGGCTTCGGGCCTTCCGCGAGAAGCGTATCGCCGTTCACTGTATAGTTGGTGATATAACCTGTGCTCTTGTCAAATGTTACAGAGAACTCATTTCCTCCGTCTGTTCCGATCACTGTATAAGTATCATCCGCATCTTCCGCTGTGATGGACGCGTCTTCACTCACCTCGATCGCCGGACGCGGCACGACAGAATCATAGTCCAGTTCAAGCTGCTCATAAGCAATCTCGTCACCCTTATGGCCTGAATATTCTCCTGCCCAGTTCTGGTCCTCTTTCAGCGTCACGCTGAACTCCAGGAGGTAATCCGTTCCTTCCGCCGCATTCTCCACTGCCGAAAAATTCTCCAGAGTCACAGTCGCTTCTGCTCCCGGTTCGATGTTCTTCTGGTCTTCTGTAAGCGTTCCTTTTGCAAAAACTCCGTTATCTATAAGGAGTCTCCAGGAAATATCGTACTTCTGCAGATTCGTTGCAAGGAATTCATTTACAATTCTTACCTGGCCGTTCTTGGCTTCTCCGTCATCATAGAAGGAGACTTCCTGATGCACTTTCTTCACTTCGGCAAGCTCTGCCGACGGAGTCCTGTCCGCATTTACAAGACCATTTCCACAGAAATCATGATCCGTCACTGTCTCTCCCCAGTCACCGCCGTAACCGAAGTAAATGCCTTCTTCATAATCCGTGGACTCGCTCACTGTCTCATCCGCGGTAAAGTTCATCTCATAGACAACGCTTTCGCCGCCGTCATAGCTGCCCGCTTCATATGCCTGTCTGACTTCATCCGCTGTCATCGCTTTCTTAAGCACCTGCACGCCATCGATCAGACCGTTGAAATTCCTGCCGTTATATTCCGGGTCATCTCCAATACCGATCTGATAAGATGAATCATCCAGCGGAGCGGTCTTGGAGATACTTCTCTGGGCAATCTGTTCGCCGTCCAGATAGAGTGTATACTGTCCGTCCGCATAGGTTCCGACAAGGTAGACCCATTCGCCGATCTTATCCTCCGGGAAATCTGCTGTCAGCGTTCCTGCTGACCATCCGTCTACAAAGAACTCGATCTGATTGCCGCTTCTGGAGATCTTCAAGTTATAACCGGAATCGCCTTTTGATATGATCGCCTGGTCTGCTCCTGTCATTCCGTCCATCTTCATCCAAGCTGCAAGTGTCAGCTCCTCGCTGTTGGCGTTGAGGCTGTCGCCTGCCGGGATGAATACTTTGCCGTCCAGCGCCTGATCGTCCGCGTTCCTGCCTTCTGTAAGGCTTCCTGACACCTGGCTGGTCGTCCCGTCAGGGTTCTTTACATAATATTCTGTCGTATTTCTGATCGGAGTTGCGATCGACTGATCGATCCAATCCCAGATAAATCCGCCCTGCGCATTTTCATACGTGCGGAAGATATCCCAGTATTCTTTGAAGTTGCCGACTCCGTTCCCCATTGCATGGGAATACTCTGACTGGATATACGGCGCTTTGTTCGCTGTGTTCGCCACATGGCTCTCCACGCTGGATACGCTCCAGTACTGGGAAGAATAAATATCTACCATAGAGTTCTCGCGGTCACCCTTTGTATATCGGTTGTCGCGCTCGTATTTACGCAGCCTGGACGGGTCGCGCTCCAGGATCCAGAGCGAATCCACATACAGCGGATAATCTTCATTCATCTCGTATGTCTGGTAAGTCGCCTCGTTCCCGAGTGACCAGATGATTACACTGGCATGGTTCTTGTCTCGTTCCACCATGTTCATCGTGCGGTCCAGAGTCGAGTTCGTCCATGCAGGTTCAGCGGAAGGGATCCCCGCCTCTGTCGCTCCTCTGTGGGACTCCAGGTTTGCCTCGTCGCAGATATACAGTCCCAGCTCGTCTGCCGCTGCGTATGTAAACGGATTATTCGGATAATGGGACGTACGGACCGCATTGACGTTGTACGCTTTCATCATCTTCAGATCTTCCAAGATCGTGTCTCTCGTAATGGCGCGTCCTGCGTAAAGATCGATCTCCTGACGGTTAGCGCCGCGGATCATGAGCTTCTTCCCGTTGATCTGCGCCTGCTCCTGTCCGGCCTCATTGATATCCACCTTGCTGATTTCACGGAAACCGATACGCTGGCATGTCGTTTCCACGACATTTCCTTCCGGATCTTTCAGCTGGATGGCCAGCCGGTACAGGTTCGGGTCGTCCGCAAACCAGAGCTTCGGAGCCGTCACTTCTTTTGACCCGGAAGCAGTCTGGCCTTTATCGTCCGCCCGCTCTTCAACAGTAGCTTTTCCCGCCTCTACATTGACGTCGAAACTAAGCGGCGTATCCCAAATGGCTTTCTCGTCATTCTGACCGTAAAGCTGCGCCTCCACTGTATATGTTCCCGATACTTCCGGATCCAGGCTTCTTACACTTGCCTCAAGATTCAGGACAGCGTCAGTATAGGTGTCGTCAAGATCCGTTGTCACAAAGAAATCTCTCAGTTCCACATCATTTTTAGAATACAGATATACATCACGGAAAATTCCGCTCAGCCGGATAAAGTCCTGGTTCTCCAGATAGCTTCCGGTTGACCAGCGGTACACTTCCACCGCGATCGTATTCTCGCCCGGCTGGAGATATTCTGTAATATTGAATTCATCCACTGTGTAGCTGTCTTCTGCATATCCGACTCTCTGCCCGTTGATATAAAGGTAAAAAGCAGACTCTACTCCCTGGAAGGAGACGAATACCTGGCGGCCGTCCCAATCCTCGGGCACAGTAAATGTCCTTTTGTACTGCCCGATACTGTTGTTCACAGTAGGCGCCACCGGTTTGTTCGTGCCGTTGGTATTATAGTCCACCGTCTCATAGTTCGCCCACGGATAGATCTGATTGACGTAGAGCGGTTTCTCATACTTGAAATCTCCGTTCTCGTCCCTCTGTGCCTGGATCGTGGATGGAACCTTGATCGTATCCCACCCTGTTGTATCCCAGTTCTCCTCGTATGCCGCGGCCGCTTCTCCGCCAAAGACCTGCTTCTCCCTGTCAGCCGGTCTCTGAGCGAACTTGAACGACCAGTCGCCGTTCAATGTCTGATAATAGGGGGAGCTTGTCTCATCCACATCATCAAAAACCGTCTGTTCAGCGCTGAGAGCCTGCTCCACACTTTCATAGGGAGTAAATGTCGCATGCGCGGGTTCGCGGTTGATCTCCACAGTCTCGATCTGGTCATACCATTCTTCTCCATTGAACTGGTTGTCAGCCGCGTAGGCAATAACCCCGTCCGCAATCGAAAATACAGGCGAGCAGATCAGAGTTCCCGCAAGCACAATCGCTGTCACTCTTTTCCTGTTCATATACTTTTCCCTTCCTTTAAATATTTTCCATAAGATTATACAATATTATCCAGTTTTTTTCTACATTATCACCAGTTTTTTCGATCAGCTTTATTTAAAATTTATATTTTTCAATCAGTTTCTGCAGGATCATCTCATCTGCTTGACAAGTATGGTTTGCAAATGATATATTCAAATTGACAAGTAAACTTTGCAAGCTCATTTAGAGGAGGGAGCATCATGGATAAAGAAGATATTTTAGTCAGAAGCAGAAATGATAACCGAAAAGGCGATGAACGAGAAGTTCAAAACAGGACAAACGCCGAACTATTCAGTTACTGGATTGTCATTGTTATCCTGTTCGTTACCGCTCTTCTTTCAGACGCAGGCGTTATCGGCGGCGAGATTTTTATCAATGGAAGATCATTTCTTTTCAAGGATTTTGTATGGCTGCTTAATTTTCTCAGTTTGAGCTGTGAATTCGGC
>DXCD01000255.1 GCA_019116185.1 Candidatus Mediterraneibacter stercorigallinarum | reverse complement strand
CCAAATTCATATTAGTTACGAAAAGTAACCGTATTCCTTTGGCGAGGGCGGTTACTTTTTCGTATGATTGATATATGCTATTAAGATTGTAACAATAATACTAAGTATCATCAGTACAATGGAGAGCATTTCAAAATCACTCATAAATTCGCCCTCCTTTCCCAGATTTCTCTTTTATAGAGATTTCTATGTAATCAGAGGGTTCAGTCCCTCTGCCGAGGAACTAACCGCCTACCGTTCTCTGGCAGTGCCTGATTTGATTTTATCAGAACATTTGTTTGCTTTCAACCGATTTTTTACTTGCAGGGCTCTGCCCTAACACCAGAAGAAGGGACTATCTATTTCCGACAGTCCCTTCTTTTTGTTGTGTCCGCTGACACTCAGAATCTCTCTTTTATCAAGATCCCCTTTATTTTCGAAGCTTAATTATCTTCTGCTTCTCTTCTTCATTACAAGCAATGCTGCTCCTGCGGAAAGAGCAAGGCCAATGCCCGCTGCCATGAGCGGCGTGCTGTCGCCGGTCTTTGCCGCGCCAGCTGTGCTGCCATTCTTAACATTCTGTCCGCTGTTATTTCCTCCGGCAGTCTGACCGTCATTTCCGCTCTGGCCGCTGCCCGGTTTCTGGGTATCATCTGTATCACCGCTGCCCGGATTCTCAGCATCTCCGCCCTGAACTTTCTCAAGCCCGTCGTACGCTGCCTGAAGCGTTGATACCGCCTCGTCTACCTTTGCCTGATCATCCAGGGATAATGTCTCATCCGCAAGGATGTCGTTTGCCGCTGCCAACGCCGCGCGGAATACGCTCGCGCTCTCCTCTGTATATCCTGTCAGATCCAGGTCTTCCGTCTGGTTAATCAGATCTTCAAGTACGGACTTGTCCGCCTTCAGCCTGAGCGCGTTCATCGCCTCTACAAGATTGTTCCATGCTTCATCTGTCTCGGCCTGCATTGCGTCGCCGTCTGCCATCACTGCCTCTGCCGCTTCCTTCGCAGCAAGGTATTCTGCCTGTCCGGCTTCCACATACTTGGTCAGGTCAATCATTTCTGCCAGTTCCAGCGCCATCTCAAGATCCGTCTTATCCGCTGCTTTCATCTCCAGCGCATGGATGGCCATCATCAGGTCTTTCGCCGCGTCGATCACTTCGTCCTTCGTGGCGTCTTCATCTGCCATCACGGCCTCCCCTTTGGCAATAGCGTCTGTGAACATCTTCTGGATGGACTCTACCAGACCGCTGACTGTTCCGTCCTCTACAAAGCCTTTGGCCTCGTTCAGGAAGTATTCCAGTATCTTCTTGCTCACCGGTTCAGCCGGACCTCCCACGTCTTCCAGGGTGAAATGGAAGGAAGACGCCAGTGATTTATTTCCGTTTGCATCCACTGCCACGAGACGTACATGATACACCTCTCCTGCTGCGACTCCATCCAGGACATATTCTGTCTGATCTGTCTCAGCCTTTTTCTCGCCATTCACATAGATGATGTAGCTGACCGCGTCTCCGCTTTCATCGGTAGACGCGTTCCAAAGGATCTTCACCTCATCTTCCGCGCTGCCTTCGCTCACGCGGATTCCCTCTACTTTAGAAGGCGCTTCCGTATCTGCTTCCGGAAGGGTCGATGCTGCTGTTGTCATAGCATCCTCAGACTCCCCTGCATTGTTCACGGCATAAACTTCAAAGGTATAATCCGTTCCCGGTGTCAGCCCTTCGACTCTCAGCCATGTGTCTTCCGTGGTTCCGGCTTCTGTTCTCTCTCCGCCGTCCGCTGCCGCGTATACTCGATAGGAATCTGCGTTCTCGACTGCATCCCACATCAGCGTAAGGGAAGTCGTTCCAATTCCCACAGCCTTAATCTCTGCATCAGCCGGAACTGCCGGGAGCTCAATCGGGGCTGCTTCCAGTGCTTCTCTTGCCGCATTGAGTGCTTCCGCAAGATCCGCTGCCTCATCCTCTGTAGTTTCTTCGCTGTTCATCGCTGCCACAGCTTCTTCCAGCGCCGCTTCCAGCGCTGCCCAGGAATCTTCTGTATAGTCTTTTTCCCTCAGATCCTGGCACGCTTCGATCGCATCCTGAAGCACGGATTTGTCAACCGTATCTACCGGCGTGAAGATCTCGATATAGTCCAGATTGGACTGTCTTCTTCCATCTCTCTCTACTATCGTAAATGTAATCGTATGCTCTGTATTCTCCAGGGTCATGTTCTCGTAGAGCAGCGACTGATCGTCACCTGTGCTGCTTCCGTTCATGCTGTAGTTGCCCTGGGATTCTCCGTCCAGCGTCACATCAAAGCTGGAGAAATTAGCATGCTTCTGAACATACACCCTGATGCCGGTTCCTGTAAATGTATAACCGAAGGATGCTCCTACGGTACTGCACTCTGTTTTCGTACTTCCATGGTGGCGGTTCGGTTCGCCCGCCCAGGTGCTCCAATTGCCTGACCAGTCGATCGCCGGGTTCGGCGTCGAATTGTCAACGGAATCTTCAACGATCATGCTGTTTGCATCATCGGACGCGATTGCCACTGTAATATCCACGCTTCCGCTCACAGAGCTGTCGGATGCTGATGCAGCTGTCACTGTCACCACACCGTTTCCTCCGCTGAGCGTAAGGAGTCCGGATTCATCAATCGTTCCCACAGCTGCCCCGCTCTTCGTCTCCACGCTCCAGACAACGCTCTTGTCTGTTGCATCCTTCGGCATAACCTCTGCCTGCATCTGAAGCACAGAGTCCGCCTTGCTCACGGTTGTCATTCCGCTTACCGGTGCCACTTCGATGGACTCTGCTTTTACAGCTGTATTATTGAGTACATTAAATGCGTCAATCTCAACCTTTGAGTTGGTGCTTTCCTCGCATTTCTCAGCGGTTGCCCGCACGCTGATCGTATGGATGCCATACTCCAGGTCGTCTTTGGAGAAGACCTTTACCTGGCGGTCAGTGCTGGATGAATATGTATCCACAGTCTCGCACACTTCTCCGTCAATAGAAATTTCCAAAAAGCCTCTGTCATAATTCTTACATACAATCAGTTCAATGCCTGTTCCCAGGAAAGTAAGCTCTGCCGTCTCTGTTCCTGTCGGAGAGTTCAAATACTTGATCGTATTCGCATAGTTCGGATCATTGAACCAGTTGCCCCATGCGCCCGTCCATATGATACGCTCATCCTGATCGTCGATCATGCCTGCCATATTTCTCAGGTCTGTCACGGAAACAGCCTCGCTCAGCTCGCTCTCTTTTCCATTTACAACCGCTGATACTCTGTACTGCAGATCCCCGAGGACATCATACGCGTCAGTATCTGTCATGGATGTCTCTGCATTTTCCGTCTCGATCTCGATCCATTCTCCGTCTTCGATCTGGCGGTATACATTGTAGGAGATCTCTCCCTCAGCCTCTGCTGCATCCCAGTTCAGCTCTACGCTGCCGTCTTCCGTCTTCACTGCTGTCAGTCCTGTCGGGGCCTCAATCGTCTCCTCCGGAGCCGGAATCATAGAGATCGTATATGTCTTGCCGGCTTCTGTGTTAAAGGAGATACGATCCTCGCTCACTGCCTCAAAATCAATCACATTGCCATCGCTGTCTGTTACTGTTGCAAGCGCCGCGTCGTCGAGCTGTACGACCGCTTCCCCGCCATTGTTGGACAGGAGTGACGCGCTCTCGATCCGCTTGTCCGCCCAGCTCATGGAGATCTCAAAGTTACCCCTTGCAACAAGACCTTCCACGCTGCCGTCTGCCCATACATCCGGGAGTGCCGGGAGCAGGTTGATATATCCGGCATTGCTCTGCATCAGCATCTCAGACACGCCGGAAGTCATGCCG
>DXCD01000254.1 GCA_019116185.1 Candidatus Mediterraneibacter stercorigallinarum | reverse complement strand
TCCCCCTTTTGTCTCACTTTTTAAATCCTGCATTTGTCCGCGGGGGACTGCCGATCGGATGAACTTAGAAAACCGCAGCCCTATTTGAAGAGCCTTTCGTGGCGGGCGGGGATGCGGCGACGGTGACTTGGAACGATTTGTCAGAAAAACTTAAAGGAAGGGAATAAGGCGTTAATTGCAAAGCGGATGCCTGAGGCGGAGCCGAATCGTCCGCTTTGCAATTGCTTTTAGCCTTGTTCCCTTCCTTTGTAGTTTTTCTCAAATCGTGGAGCCGGAACCATAGCCACATCCCCGTCCGTCACGAATACGTCTTAAAATAACCTACGGTTTTCGGACGTTTCATTTACCGGCCGTCTCCCCGACAAATCCAGATTTCTACCCTAAGGCCACATCCAGTATCATCATGAGCACGAACCCAGCCGCCACGCCCACGGTACTTATATTTGTATGTTCCCCTGACTGGGCCTCAGGGATCAGTTCTTCTACCACCACGTAGATCATGGCGCCTGCCGCAAAGGACAGCAGATACGGCAGCAGAGGTACCACAAGCCCTGTCAGGAGTATAGTGACCAGCGCCGCAATCGGTTCTACTATGCCGGACAGCGCCCCGTAGACAAAGGCTCTTTTCTTTGAAAGCCCCTGGCTTTTCAGAGGCATGGATATGATGGCGCCCTCCGGGAAATTCTGAATGGCAATACCCACGGACAAGGCAAATGCCCCCGTCAGAGTCATCATCGTATCCCCGGCGAGAGCTCCGGCAAATGTTACTCCCACAGCCATCCCCTCGGGAATATTATGGAGTGTCACCGCAAGGACAAGCATAGTTGTTTTTTTTAACTGCGCGGGAACTCCTTCCGGTTTTTCTTCTGTGTAATGTAAATGCGGGGTCAGGGTGTCCAGCAGGAGCAGGAAGCCCATTCCCAGCAGAAAGCCCGCTGCCGGAGGCATCCAGGAAATGCCTCCTCCCTGCTCCGCCATGTCAATGGCAGGAATCAGAAGAGACCATACAGATGCAGCCATCATTACGCCTGATGCAAACCCGAGTAAAATCTTTTCGAGCCGTTTGTTCATCTCCTTTTTCATAAAAAATACCATTGCCGAGCCCAGCGCAGTCCCGGCAAATGGTATTAGAATTCCAATAAGTGTATTCTGATTCATTCTTTCCCTCCGTTGCCGTATTCAAAGTCTTGATAATTTTTATCGATATCCTATCATATGCATCTTGGAAAGAATTTGTCAATATTTATTCTGCCAGCTCCTTTCCTGCCGCGCGGCACTCTGACAGAGCCTCCTCATCCGGCATTTCGTTAGCAGTCACGCCTTCTTCCCGGACAAGAACAGCGCCCGCGTTTTTCATGCGTTCCGCCCAGTCTCTCATCCACTCTCCGTCTCCCCATCCATAAGATCCGAACAGCAGGATCTTCTTTCCACTGACGAGAGGCTCCAGTTCCTCCACAAAAGGCTCCATTTCCGATTCTTCGAGCTGTTCCACCCCCATGGACGGGCACCCCAGCGCAAATGCATTTTCAGATGCCAGCGCCGCTGCATCCGCACTTCCCACTTCTATCACATTTGCGTCTGCTCCTGCCTCCTTGACGCCTTCTGCTACTGCCTCTGCCATAACCTGAGTATTCCCTGTTCCACTCCAATATACTACTGATATGCTCATCTTCTTCTCCTCCATTCTATAATCACAGAGCAATTTCCCGGATACTTTTTCCGGTCAGAAATTCATTGACCGCGCAGTCTTTCGCCCGGTCATATTCCTTGAAAACCATTCTCGCTCCTGCAAGATTACTGTATACCTTCCAATATCCGATCATCAGGTATTTTTTTCCCTCATTTTCGATGAATCCTTTCACATCATCCGGCGGATATCCGAGAAACACTCCAATCTCATGGGGGAAACCTATTCCCCGGCGGGCAAAATCGTCAATTCGTCCGGACAAACGTCCGAGTATTTTGTCAAGGCTCATATCCATATACCCGTATTCTTGAATCAATGCATTTACTCCAGGCTGCTCCAGGTATTTTTTCAGTTTTTCAGGGCGGTAAAAAAGGACAAGACATTTCCCCTCCGAACAGGACAGCCTGTGATATGAGATATCCATATTCTCAAACAGCTCGCCAAGCCCGTCATAGAGCGCTGCATCAACTGATATGACACAGGAAACTTTGAGCCCTTTTAAGAACGGCGCACACTGCAGCACAATCTGGAATCCCAACCTTTTCCTGCAGTCGCTGTTTTTCAGAAAATACGACAATACTTCCGTTGACATGACCCCTCCATATTTTTGAGAATAATTTTCATTTATTGGCATAATATCATACTCCCCGTTTGTTTTCAATACTTTTTGATAATTCTTCTCAATTTCTGCTTTTCACATAAAATCATGCTCCCAGTCACAGTATTTCTCTATCCGCCAGCACTTATGGGCAGATTGCTCAAAATCTTTTGCTTTTTTATCGTTTTTTTAGTTGTTCCACACATAAATATGGTGTATAATGTATTTAACACATTTGAGAGGTGAAAGTCTCAAACAATACTTACATAAAGGAGAGATTCGCCATGGTAAATTTAGTAACAGGCCCAAGAGGCAGTGGAAAAACACAGAAAATGATCGACCTTGCAAATGAAAAGGTTAAGACTTCCAGCGGGAATGTAGTATTAATTAAAAAGAGCCCCAAGGATACATACACAGTTGATTTCAATATCCGTGTGATCCGTATGGCAGATTATCCAGATATTCTCACTCTTGAAGAATTCGTAGGTTTTCTTTACGGCATGGCAGCCGGCAATCATGACATTGAAGCAGTTTTCATTGACAGTGTATTAAAACAGGCAAACATTACTCTTGAAAGCCTTTCGGCTTTCCTTCAGAAGCTGAACAAGATTTCCACTGAAAACAATATAGATTTCTATCTCAGCGTAAGTGCGGATAAGAAAGATATTCCCGGAATAGATTCGCATGACTGTAATGTAATCTGCTGACAGGCAGGGCAGAACACAGTCTTTGCTATGTATCAGAATTATATTTAAATTATTAAAGAATGCCGCCCGATCACCAAAACCAGATGATCGGACGGCATTTTCTCTATATTTCTTTTGAAGCAATATTCATGTCATATGGCAGAGTTCACTCTTCCACTCTGCCATCTGGTACTGCGCTGTCCTCGCCTCCTTCTTCCGGATCAGCCGCTGTGTCCCCGCTCTGCGCGGATCTCCCTGATGCTTTTCCAATCCCATTCAAGGACAGTACTGTGTTGCTCTGTTCCCCTTCTTTATATTCGATCGTAACCTCATCTTCTACATCATACCGGATGATATCAATGAAATCCACAACCGGTATGTCAAAGATCGCGTCAGATCCCTCCAGCATAATATAATAATGCGAATTGCCCTCTATAACTCCCTGGGCAATCTTCGTGATCCTTGCCGTCAGGGTTTTTATATCCCTTGTATCCTCGGGAGTCTGCTTGATCCCATTTTCATACATCAATGTTGTATAATTTTCTTCACATTCGCTCACCGTATCTCCGATCGCTACGATCTGATACTTCTGAACATTAACCATCGCATATTTCTTTACCAGTCCAGCATCATCTTTTAATGCGATGAAATACGTAGGCTCGCCGGAAATATTAAGAAGCAGCGGGAAGGTTGCCTTGTAGTGAAGGTTCTGGACCTGCCCTTCCGCAGACGACATAGCCGATGCTTCTGTCGCTCCTTCTACCTCATAGAACCGTGTTTCCATGGTCCGCTGGTTCATGAGCACAAATCCGACATTGGACTGATCGCCCGTAATAGACGTGACGCCCGTATAGACCCACACATCATCCTCAATAGCAAGATAATTATATCCGTCTGTTGTGCGCAGACAGTCCTTCTGGCCGAGGACGCTGTTCAGATAGCCATGCTTCAAAGTACCGTGATAATCATACAACTGCACAAGCAGATCAGCTGAATACGCCCTGTCAATCCACTGAGGCGCGTCCTCAATAGCATAGTCCTGCGTCTCCCCGGTAATGGCATTGCAGAGCACGACCCGGCCGACTGTCTCTCCGCCGAACAGCCCGATATTATATTTCTTCACAGGGCAGATCCAGTACGGCACTCCTTCTTCATCAATCTCAAAGCTCAGGTCATTAAAGATGTACGTCGGATATTTAAAACGCAGATGCCGGTAAATATTCCGGTTAAAATGATCACTTGTCGTATACTTCATTCCCTGGTCCAGCTTGACAAGTTCCGTATTCTGCGTTGCCATATCAATCTTGATGTACGCAGGAATTCCCTCCCCCTGATTCGTGAACCATTTGATCAGGCTGGCATATTTCAACGGGGACACTCTCACCGGGCGGTCCTGATAATTAATCTGGGAATACAGTTCATCCACCTCGAACTGGGATACCATATCAACCATGCTTCCCATCTTCCTGTCTCCCAGAAGTTCCGCGGAGTCTTTATCAAGGAGAGGGATCTGGTCAAAGGACAATTCCTCGATATCTTTTGTGAATTCACCGGTTTCCACAGTCATTAGCTGCTGATATTTTTTTGCATTCACAATGGGCGAAGACAAGAGCAGTCCTGCCAGGTACACGATCAAAATCAGTCCGATGATCCCCAGGATCACCTTTAAGCCCTTTGACTCCTTCAATTCGTATCTGCTCAAATTCTTCCTTTTTATAAATATAAGCGCTGCCAGAACTCCCAGTACGAGCAGAAATACCCAGAATTCAGTGGAATGGATATTGATCGCCGGGAGGGCTGCATAGTAATAAATACCCAATGCAGCAATGACAAGAATCACCATCAGCAATTTCATTTTTATTTTCTTCACTGGTCTTTTCCCCTTCCCCAGCATTTTCTGTAAATGCTGATCCAAAATAGCGGCCGCCTCCAATATGCGGCATGGCCTTTATCTTAAAATAATAGGGCAATTATAACATTTTTATGCATAGAACACAAGAACAGCTATGGCCAGAATGCTCTTGTCAGAATACCCCGGGAAAGCGCCTGAAGCGGTCATCCCCGGGGTATCCTGCTGCAGTCAGTGCTTATGCACCGCTGCTTATATCTCTCTTTCCTTTATTCATCTGTCTTTATTCTTCCGCAGCCCGTGCAGCGATCTCTTTCTCCTGTACATCAGACGGAGCCTGCTCGTATCTTGCGAACTGATATTCATAGACTCCCCTGCCTCCTGTCATAGAACGGAGCACTGTACAATAGCCGAAGAGACCTGTCATCGGAATATCTGCCTCGATCACCTGTTTTCCTCCCGCAACAGGAGTCATTCCCAGTACTCTTCCGCGACGTTTATTCAGGTCGCCCATCACATCTCCGGTGTAATCATCCGGAACCGACACTTTGATGGAAGCAATAGGCTCGAGCAGGACTGGTGACGCTTCCAGGAATCCTTTCTTAAACGCCTGGCTGGTCGCCGTCTTGAACGCCATTTCCGAAGAATCTACCGGATGATAAGATCCATCATATAAGATCGCTTTCACGCCTACTACCGGATATCCTGCAAGAGGTCCTTTCACCACTGATTCCTGGAGTCCCTTCTCCACTGCCGGGAAATAGTTCTTCGGAACCGCGCCTCCGACTACGCACTCTTCGAAAATATACGGCGTGTCCAGATCATGGGACGGCTCGAATTTCATCTTGACATGTCCGTACTGTCCGTGTCCTCCGGTCTGTTTCTTATATTTCATATCCACATCCGAGTTCTTGCGGATCGTCTCTCGGAAGGCAACCTTCGGAGTCTCCAGCACGATCTCAACTTTATATCTTGCAGCCAGTTTGCTCGCCGCGATCTCCAGATGCTGGTCACCCATTCCGTAGAGCAGTGTCTGACGGTTCTCGCTGTCATTCACAGCCTTGAGGGTCACATCCTCTGCTGTCATCCTGGCCAGAGCCTGGGATACTTTATCCTCGTCGCCTTTATTCTTCACACGGTATCTCATGTAAGTATACGGCACAGAATAATCCGTCTTCGCGTAGGATACGGGAGCTGCCTTTGTAGAAAGAGTGTCTCCTGTACGGGTGTTTGTAAGTTTTGCGATCGCGCCGATATCTCCCGCAAACAGCTCTGATACTTCTGACGGCTTATTCCCGCACATCGTATACAGTTTGCCGGGTTTCTCTTCTGCCTCTGTATCCGCGTTGTAAAGGACATCCTCCCCTTTCAGTACGCCTGAGCATACCTTTACAAAGGAATATTTTCCTATAAACGGATCTACCATTGTCTTGAACACATAAGCTGTCTTCGCTTTGGAGAAATCATAGTTTGCTTCAAAGATATCATTCGTCCTGCGGTTGATTCCCGCGCAGGTCCTTTTATCCGGGCTCGGGAAGAATCTTACGATATCTGACAGAAGATTCGCAACTCCCTGTGCCTGGACATTCGATCCCATAGCCACGGGGACAATATCTCCGTCCATAACTTCCGTACGCATAGCTGCACGGATCTCTTCGATTGAGAATTCCTCGCCGTTGAAATAGCGCTCCATGAATTCTTCGCTTGTCTCAGCGACAGCTTCCATAAGTGAATCTCTCAGGATCTGAAGATTCGGTTTACAGTAATCCGGGATCTCACACTCTTCTCTCTGCCCGATCCCTGTATATCTGCGCCCTGCGTTTTTGATGACATTGATATATCCGACGAGCTTCTCGTTCTCTCGGATCGGCTGGAAATGCGGCGCGATCTTCTTGCCGTATTTCGCCGTCAGATCTTCCACTACCTGACGGAAGCTGGCATCATCCACATCCATCTCTGTCACATAGATCATCCTTGGAAGATTATATTTATCGCACAGCTCCCATGCCTTCTCGGTTCCGACCTGTACGCCCGCCTTTCCGGATACAACGATAACTGCCGCGTCCGCCGCGCTGACCGCCTCTTCTACTTCTCCTACAAAATCAAAATATCCGGGAGTATCGAGGATATTGATCTTTGCTTTCTCCCACTCGATCGGGATCAGGCTTGTGCTGATAGAAAACCCGCGTTTCTGCTCCTCTTTATCAAAATCACTGACTGTGTTTGATTCTGTGACCTTGCCCATACGGTTCGTGGCACCTGATACATACAGCATTGCCTCGACAAGACTTGTCTTTCCGCTCCCGCCATGTCCGAGCAATACCACGTTCCTGATTTCGTCCGTTCTGTAAACCTTCATGCTGCTGCCTCCTTGATATGTAGTTATTATGCATGTACTTATAACTTTCTTCCATGCACATCATGGATATATTGTACTAAAATATCTTATAAATTACAACTATTTTATGTATTTTTCACATACACGTTATATTTTTCTCATCACACATAAAAATACGCTGCTTATCCAGGCAGAACCAGCTCCTTTTTTCTTAAAAAATCACTTCCCTTTCTTCTGCCGTTTACTTTTATAATGCAACGTGCTAAAATGTCTCTGTGCTGTGCGGAAACATCAGCCGCGCGGCTGTATTTCAAAAACAGACAATATTTACACATTTCACTAAGAAAGGACGACTTAATATATGTCAGCACCAAAAACAGGGTTCATCGGTCTGGGGCTGATCGGCGGTTCTATTGCCAAAGCGATCCGCAGATACTACCCTGACCACGAACTCATAGCATTCGACAAAAGCAGGGAGACGCTTGCACTTGCCGTTCAGGAAGGTACCATAGATACGGCCTGTTCATCTATCGACGATAATTTCAGGGGCTGCAGCTATATTTTCCTGTGTGCCCCTGTTTCCTGCAACACTGCCTATCTCGCCCAGCTGAAAGATCTCATAGGGGATAACTGCATCCTGACAGACGTGGGAAGCGTCAAGACTTCCATCCACGAGGAAGTCGCTGCCCTCGGTCTTGAGGAATGTTTTATCGGCGGGCATCCTATGGCCGGGTCAGAGAAAAGCGGCTTTGCCAATTCAAAGGCGCATCTGATTGAAAATTCTTATTATATTCTGACTCCGTCGGCGAAAGTATCAGGAGAAAAAATTGCAGCATACCGTGATTTTGTCTCTTCATTAAAAGCTATACCGATTATACTGGACTATAAAGAGCATGACCATATAACCGGAACAATCAGTCATCTTCCGCATATTATTGCTTCCTCTCTGGTCAATTTCGTGCGTGACACAGACACCAAGGATGAACTGATGAAGGCGCTCGCAGCAGGGGGATTCAAAGACATCACCAGGATCGCCTCCTCATCCCCTGTCATGTGGCAGCAGATTTGTCTGAAAAACAGCAGAAACATCTCTCACATCCTCGGGGAATATATCGAAACACTTGAGCGGGCGAAACAAGCTGTGGATTCGGGCGATGAAAAAGCATTGTTCACGCTGTTTGAGTCATCCAGGGATTACAGAGATTCCATGCCAAACAGTTCTGCCGGACCGATCAAGAAACAATTTGCCGTGTACTGTGACATTATCGATGAAGCGGGCGGAATCGCCACGATCGCTACGATCCTGGCCAGCAATAATATCAATATCAAAAACATCGGAATCATACACAACAGAGAATTTGAAGAAGGAGTACTCCGAATCGAATTCTATGACGAGGCATCCTCCGCAAAAGCGGTGGAGCTGCTTCAGAAATACCGTTATATCGTATACGAAACATAACAGAAAAAATCACAGAAAGAGGATATAGAAATGGAATTATGCAGCATTACCGGGCTGAAAGGAAAAGTCACTGTCCCGGGTGATAAATCAATCTCACACAGGTGTATCATGTTCGGCTCTATTGCGGACGGGACGACTGAGGTCCACAATTTTCTGCGGGGTGCGGACTGTCTTGCTACGATCCGCTGCTTCCGCACACTGGGAATCAATATAGAAGAGCAGGATTCTTCGGTCATCGTACACGGCAGGGGGCTGCACGGACTGTCTGCTCCAAATGATATACTGGATGCAGGCAACAGCGGCACTACTACCCGTCTCCTCTCGGGCATCCTGGCCGGACAGCCCTTTGAATCCAAACTTTCCGGAGACGAGTCCCTGAACTCCCGTCCGATGAAAAGGATCATTGATCCGCTCACGCAGATGGGTGCGAATATCTCCAGCATCCTCCGGAACGGATGCGCGCCGCTCTATATCACGCCCGGCAGTCTCCATGGCATCCACTATGATTCACCGGTGGCTTCTGCCCAGGTTAAATCATGCCTCCTGCTGGCAGGATTATATGCAGAGGGCGAAACCTCTGTCACAGAGCCGTCTCTCTCCCGCAACCACACAGAGCTGATGCTCAAAGAATTCGGGGCAGATATCCGTACAACCCACGCGCTCGACAGTACAAAGGCAACCGCGAGCATCCGCCCGTGCAAAGAATTATACGGTCAAAAAATCACCGTACCAGGCGACATCTCTTCTGCCGCTTACTTTATCGCAGCCGGGATGATTGTGCCTGATTCTGAAATCCTCATCGAAAATGTAGGCATCAATCCGACCCGTGCCGGAATCTTAAAAGTATGCGAAGACATGGGCGGCGATATCACACTTCTCAACGAGCGAACCGAAGGAGGGGAAAAAATCGCAGATATCCTCGTAAGGACCAGCCGGCTCCACGGCATTACCATCGAGGGTGATATTATCCCCACACTTATCGATGAGATCCCTGTGATCGCAGTCATGGCCGCCGTGGCAGAAGGAACGACCATAATAAAAGATGCGGCAGAACTGAAAGTAAAGGAAACAGACCGCATCGAAACCATCACAGACAACTTAAAAGCAATGGGCTGCAATGTCACGCCAACCGAGGACGGAATGATCATCACCGGAGGAAGCCTGAAAGGCGCTTCCATCCACACGCTGCTTGACCACCGCATTGCTATGGCATTCAGCATTGCCGCACTTGTCGCTGACGGGAATACAAAAATACTGGACAGCAAATGCGTGGACGTGTCATACCCCACCTTCTACGACACCTTCGAACAATTGCTGTAATCTGGATTTGCCGGGGAGACTTTGAGGGAGTAAATCATACGAAAACCGCAGAGGATTATTTCATAACGTATTCGGGGATGGGGATGTGTGGCTCGGCTCCGCTCCAGAATCCGGGAAAGTATAAAGGGAAGAGGACACGGTTAAAAACAATTTTCAGAGCAGGCAACTCCGCTTTGCGTCAAACAATCCTGCTCTGAAAATTAACACCGCGTCTCCTTCCCTTAACACTTTCCATCGGATTCCTCCAAGTCACCGAATCCACACATCCCCATCCCCGAAAGGTTTTCGAAAAGGCTCTCTGCTGTTTTCTGGATTCATCCAATCGGTAAGTCTCGCCGCAAATGCAGGATTTCAAAGGTGAAGTGAAAGGGGCGCGGTATTGGAGAAACAGCTGTTTTATTTCTGCCAGAAGTTCTGTGAATAAAGTGTTATGGAGTATTGGAGAGTTGAAAAAATCCGATGTTGTTCCAACGGAATAAAAGATTTGGGTTGTCGATAGCGTTCCGTTCAGACCTGCTTTTAGATCCTGTGTTTGTCCGCGGGGGAGTGCCGATCGGATGAACCTAGAAAACCGTCCCTATTTCAAGAGCTTTTCGTGGCGGGCGGGGATGCGGCGACGGTGACTCGGAACGATTTGTAGGAAAGACTTAAAGGAATGGGATACAGCGTTAATTTCAAAGCGGATGCCTGAGCGCAAGCGAATCGTCCGCTTTGAAATTGTTTTTAGCTGTATCCCATTC
>DXCD01000253.1 GCA_019116185.1 Candidatus Mediterraneibacter stercorigallinarum | reverse complement strand
CTCTCTTCCGTCTCCGGTATGATCACGTGTTCCAGCGCATTTACACGCCTTCTTGTCTTCTCGATCTCTGCCGCCATCAGCTGGCATGCCTTCTCGATCTCAGCCAGGCGGATCATATCCGGCAGAATATCTGCCAGGGATTTCACCGCTCCGTCCAGATCACTGGAAGTAAAAGCAAATCCATAGGAATAGATATCATTTTCATCCGCAGTTCTTTTCTTATACTCAAAGGTGGGGATATCAACGCTCATAACGTTTTTCTCCCCCGCCTCGAGACTGACTTCCTGCTTCGGCGCCATAAGCGCCGTGTTGAGCGCAGCCTCCGACATTCCCGCTTTTGCTATGACGAAATTTTTATTCGCGGAGCGAATGCCCGCTTCCACTCTTTTCCTTACTTCCATGTTCTCGCGAACCAGATCAAGATACTGGCGCATCAGCTCATCGCGCTTGTCTTTTAATAATTTGTGACCGCGGACAGCTGTAACCCTCTTCTTTTTCAGACGGGTCAGCTCCATCCGGGTCGGATTCACATGTTTAGCCGCCAAAGCGCCACCTCCTTAAATCAATCTATCTGTCTG
This sequence comes from Candidatus Mediterraneibacter stercorigallinarum, assembly GCA_019116185.1. Classification (GTDB taxonomy): domain Bacteria; phylum Bacillota; class Clostridia; order Lachnospirales; family Lachnospiraceae; genus Mediterraneibacter; species Mediterraneibacter stercorigallinarum. The sequence continues at coordinate 2,069 of DXCD01000253.1, read as the reverse complement.
TTCTGCGCTGCAGTTCGATTCCGCTCCGCTTCATCTCACTGCGGGCATTCTGCCCTATACAGCCATATGGAAAGCGCCTTATGCAAGCCAGCTTGCAACGCCGCTTTCCACACGGCTGTGCACCGCAGAACTGCTAATCGGCATAGTACTGATCCAGATACTTGTCGTCGATTCGTTTTAATTCGGTTCTTGGCAGCATGCGCAGCAGCTTCCAGCCGATATCCAGTGTTTCCTCGATGCTGCGGTCTGTCTGATATCCCTGAGACACGTATTCCTGCTCAAAGGCATCGGCAAACTTCGCATACATGAGGTCGATTTCGGTCAGAGCCGCCTCGCCCAGGATGACCATGAGCTCTTTCGCGTCCTTGCCCCGGGCGTACGCTGCGAAAAGCTGGTTCATTGTGTTGGAATGATCCGCTCTGGTCTTGCCCTCGCCGATTCCCTTGTCTTTCAGACGGGACAGGGACGGCAGCACATCGATGGGCGGTGTGATTCCTTTTCTGTACAGGTCACGGCTTAAGATGATCTGTCCCTCAGTAATATATCCGGTAAGGTCCGGGATCGGATGGGTCTTATCATCCTCAGGCATGGTCAGAATCGGGATCATGGTAATACTTCCTGATTTTCCTCTCTGTCTTCCTGCTCTCTCATAGATCGAAGCCAGATCCGTGTACATATATCCCGGGTATCCGCGGCGTCCCGGAACTTCTTTCCTTGCCGCCGATACTTCACGGAGGGCATCGGCGTAGTTTGTGATATCTGTCAGGATAACAAGTACATGCATATCCTTCTCAAATGCCAGATACTCCGCCGCTGTCAGCGCCATTTTCGGCGTAGCGATACGCTCTACCGCCGGGTCATTCGCCAGATTGATAAACAGCACCGTACGGTCAAGGGCACCTGTCTCCCGGAAACTCTCGATAAAGAAATCCGACTCCTCGAACGTGATTCCCATTGCAGCGAATACAACCGCGAAATTCTCATCTTTTCCAAGCACCTTTGCCTGTCTTGCGATCTGTGCCGCAAGCTGGGCATGCGGCAGACCGGAAGCGGAGAAGATCGGCAGTTTCTGTCCGCGGACCAGAGTGTTCAGTCCATCGATTGCGGACACTCCTGTCTGGATAAACTCTTCCGGATAGCTTCTCGCCGCCGGGTTCATGGGCAGACCGTTGATATCCATCCGGGCATCCGGCAGGATCTCCGGTCCGTCATCTATCGGGCGGCCCAGTCCGTCAAACACGCGGCCAAGCATATCCGCTGATACGCCCAGCTCCATGCTTCTTCCGAGGAACCGCACCTTGCTGTTGGAGAGGTTGATTCCCGTTGAGCTCTCGAACAGCTGAACAAGCACGTCCGTGCCGTTTACCTCCAGCACCTTGCACCGTCTTGTCTCGCCGTTTACAAGCTCGATCTCTCCCAGCTCATCATATGTCACGCCTTCCACGCCGCGCACAAGCATCAGCGGTCCGGCTACTTCCTGTATGGTTCTGTACTCTTTAGGCATTTACCGTCCCCCCTTTACAAATGCTGCCGCGATCTGCGCGTCCAGGTTCTCGTTTACTTTCCTGAATTCTTCATCCAGTGCATCTTCATGAACATATTTAAAACGTCCGATCTGCTCTCTGACCGGCATGGAAATCAGCTTGTTAAGCGCAGCTCCCTCGCCCAGCGCTTTCACGGATTTGTCATAGAAAGCATTTACAAGAAGCATCATCATATGCTGCTTCTTCAGAGACGTGTATGTGTCCACTTCATGGAAGGAGTTCTGGTGAAGGAAGTCTTCGCGGATCGATCTTGCCGCCTCCATCTTCAGCCGGTCTCCCGGTGAGAGCGCGTCCATGCCGACCATTTTTACGATCTCTTCCAGTTCCGCTTCTTCCTGAAGCAGGCTCATCATCTTCTGACGGCCTTCCATCCAGTCCGGCGCCACGTTTCCGTTGAACCATTTCTCCATATCATCCAGATACAGAGAGTAGCTGTTCAGCCAGTTGATTGCCGGGAAATGTCTCTTATATGCCAGTTCCGAATCCAGTCCCCAGAACACTTTCACAATACGAAGCGTTGCCTGG
>DXCD01000252.1 GCA_019116185.1 Candidatus Mediterraneibacter stercorigallinarum | reverse complement strand
GAAGGTCTGATATTCGACCGCTTTTTGTATCTTTTTCCTTTTCGCAGATACCATCCCCGCTTTACCGCTTATCTGTTCGTTGTAAAATAAAAAATGTTTATCGTATCTCGAGCCGAATCCCTTCCCGGATTTCCGCCAGGATCCGGCATACGTTTTCGCCCCAGACATCCCGGAGTTTGGGATCCGTGAGAGGGATATCCTCGGCCTCAAGTTTGGATGCGCCTGTGACCATGCACACTGCCAGCTCCCCAAAGGAAAGCTCCCATTGATCTTCCTCGGTCTGCCGGATGCAGGGCGCGTCTTTTGTCATCAGGCTGAGCACTGCCGGAAGGCTGCCGTCGTAATGATCTTGGATGACGATCTTCTCTCCTTTGATGAGGGCGGCGGATCTTGTGTAAGAGCGGATCTGTCCTGCCCCGTCTATCAGCGAGAGGGCGCCGTCCGGGGCCGGGACGCATCCCCGGTCAGAGCCTGGCAGCCGGTATGCCCCGGCCAGCTCCATGGCGAGGCGGGATTCGCCGTCATTTATCGTACAGGTGACATCCGAGGCTGCGAACTCGCTGCCCGCCTGCTGGAGGAATCCGCCGAAGGCCGGGAGATTGTGATACCGGCTCTGCATGGTCCAGATCTCATATCTGCGGTCGGAAAAGGTCTTGCCGCAGTAGGTCTCCACTCCCAGGTCAATGAAGAGAGGGGTTCCGTCTTTACAGATAATAAAGGAACCGGCATCATTGTGATTATGGGAGTCTCCATTATCCCCGGCCTTGACTGCCAGCAGGAGATGCTCGTCCCGGCTGACCAGCAGTCCGGTGCTTTCGAACCATGCATCTTCTCTGCCGTCCTCTCTGCAGGGGCAGGATTCGTCCGCTGCCGCCTGTTCTCCTTCTGAAGTCATCTCTTCCCAGTACATGATCTGCACGATCCGCCGATACAGGTTCTGCTCGTCTGTGAGCAGGCGGTTCTCATCCTTTAAGAAATCTGCCGCCGCGAAAGCAGAGAGGGCCGGCTGTCCGGTCCGTTTTCCGAAGAGATATTCCCCGGCTCCCCTGCGGCCTGCCCTGAGGGAGCAGTCTGCAAAGTTGATGTAGCGGTCGTCACGGATATGGACTTTACGGATGTAGTCTGCGATATTGCAGATCTTGGGCTGACGGAAGATATCGGCGAGGGATCCTTTCGTTACCCGGTCCATGATATCCAGACAGTGGTAAAGTGAGACCCCGGCACGCTCATAATACTGGGCGCCTTCGTCGCAGCAGCCGTCCTCCCCGTATTCGTCCAGGAAATAGTCCACAGAGCGCGCGGCTTTTTGGAGAATCTCTTCCTTGGTCTCTGCGGGCAGGACAGGATCCGGCCGGGTGAACGCCGCCAGAAGGAGATTCTGGGTGATCCAGACGGTCCAGTTGTTCATCTGCCCTTTCCCGTCGCCCATCCACCAGAAATGCCGCTCAAGGTAAGGGGCGAAGATCCGTTCCCGGAGCCGGAAATCGATATCTCCGCTGATGAACGGGCTGACCTGGGCCAGGACGGGGCGCAGAAGGTACTCCGCGGCAGCGAGGACTGCGGCGGTTTCTCCTGCGAAAAGATCCACGACAGGGCGGGAATAATCGGGAAGGGGCTCCTGGGGCGTGTCCCGGATATAGGTATTGTGGGCGGGGACACACCAGGTGCTTTCCTCCAGGATGCTGTAGATCCCATTTAGGATATCTTTGAGAAAGCGCCCCTTGTTCTCTGTGCATTCTGCCAGGACAAGGGCGTTCAGGATCCGCCGTTTGCCAAACATCCTGTCCTCGTAGTGGGAACGGTTCCCGGTTTTTGAAAATTCCATATAGTCAGAGGCGGTAAGGGTGGGAAAGGTGTGTCCCAGATACTGCTCTCCGCTGTGGATCAGTGCTTCTCGCAGCCGGGCCGGAAGACCTTCCCATGTCTGCCGCCCGGAAATATCCGGGCAGGGGATGAAGTTCTCTTTATAATGGGTTCGTTCGATCGATTCTTTTACCATATTCTGTTCTCCTTTTGGCTGTTGAATTTCAGCTCCATTTTATTTTACGTTTAAATGAGAGGATTGCAAGCGCAGTGAAAGAAAACACAAGAAATCTGAAAAATTTACATGTATTTTGGCTCTGCCGCTGAAGATGAGAGAAAAAGGAAATGAAATCGTAGGTGAGTCCATAGTAATGAAAACGCCATATTTTTATAATAAACTCAGTATCAGTCTATCCATGCGGCGGAAAGCGTCATCTCAGACGTGTGGAGAAGGCGGATCAGGTAATACTGCTAAGACAGCCAAATGAAAAGGAGGAGAAGAAGAAAATGGGCAGATCAGGAGGAATGAAACAGAGGGCGCTGGCATTGCTGCTCTGTGCCGGCATGACGGTCACTATGGCGCCGGTTGTGTCATCGCCTGTGACTGCGCAGGCGGCAGGACCTGCATCGGAACATATAGCCACGTACGTGGGCGAAGTTCCGGCAGTGGATGGAGTGACCTGGGCAGACAGCGTGACAGAGGAGCTGTTTGACACGGCATATGAGACAGTGACGGCCCAGAGCAGTGACGGGACAGCATATACAGTGGAAGTCGTCCCGAAAGACCTGGTGTATTTCATCGACAGTTACAGCGATGCACCGGCGGCGGAGACAGACACGCCGCCCTACCTGGCAGTGAAAGACCTGGCAGGAGACACATTGAAGAACCAGACTGCGGACCAGCTCTATACAGAGGGGGAGACACAGTGGGGACTGAGCGGAAGCTCGATAAGAGTAAAGGCGGGCATGGATGCAGCGGACAAGCAGGGAACAGGCATCTATCACGGGAACAACGCCCAGGGAGAGACGCTTTCTTATCAGCTGACCCTGGAAGCCGGGACCTATACATTTACTTCCGGACATCAGGAGTGGTGGAACATGACCCGTCCCATGAATATCAGCCTTACCCATGACGGCGAGACCCAGTCTCTGGCTGATATCACAGTGGATGCGAATAACCTGACGAAGATCGTCAGTACAGACGTTACCATTGAGGAAGGCCAGACGGTTACATATAATGTCACCTCAACCGGAGATCAGGCTCCGGTCATCAGCTGGCTGGGCGTGGCAAAGGCAGAGGAGAAAGATCCGGACGATCCTTCCGGACCGGCATTGACCGGCGAGGCGATCGAGGACAGCGGCAAAGTCTCCGTAAGGAACGGGGCTTCTCTTGTGGCAGACTATGGCGACGGACAGATGGTCTCTGTCACCAGCGGATGGATCAGCGGCGGCAACAGCGCAGGGGAAGGCGGCGCTGCCATCGACTCGGCGGACAACTATTTCAGGACTCCTGAGTTCACGCTGTATGCGGACATCCTTCTGACCGGCGATCCCCAGGAAAAAGCGGGCATCGTGATGGTCGGAACAGAAGGGGCGAACTTCAAGATCGTACAGAAGACGGCAGACGAGCCGGCCAAGCTGGTCACAGGCTCCGGCGAGTATCCGCTGAACGTGAAGTTTGAAAAGAGTTTGTGGTACGGCCTGGGAATTGTATACTCGGAGGATGACACCCAGGGATACGTTACTGTGTACCGCGACGGCGGGAAGATCAGCGATACGATTGGCCTTGACTTTAAGCTGAGCGGCCAGAGCGGAATTGTGGCAGGATTCGGCATCAGTTATGGAACCGGATTTATGCACACGGGATATTATGACAATATTTCCGTCTCCGCATCCGCAGATGAAGACGCGGCGGCAGCGGAGACAGCGGCAAGGGCAGAAGCCATGCAGGACCGCGATCCGGACTCGGCAATGCTGGTGGTCGACGGCGATGATGTGGCGGCAGCAGCGCAGAACCAGAACGGCCTGACGTGGAAGGGCTGGGGGCTCTTAAGCGGAAATGGAACAAGCAACCTGCTGCTGGACTACAAGGCAGAGAATCCGGATGCTTATCAGGAGATGCTGGAGTACCTGTTCGGGGGCGAGCACCCGATTTTTACCCATATCAAGATGGAGATGGGGAATGACGGGAACAACTCCACGGCGGCAGAGGCGTGCACCATGCGCTATGAAGACGAAGAGGCAGATGCTTCCCGGGATCCGGGATTCCAGATCGCGGCTGATGCCAAGAAGATCAACCCGGATGTAAAGGTCAGCTTCCTCCGCTGGGAGATGCCGAACTGGGTAAGAGATTACTGGAACAGCGACCGGACAGGCAGGGGATACGAGGCAGTCTATACATGGTACAGAGAGACCATATATGACGCTTATGAGAAATACGGATACGTGGTTGATTTTGTGAATCCGGATAAGAACGAAACCAGTGATCCGGATGAAGATTTCATCAAGTGGATCGCGAATCAGTTCGAAACAGAGACGGATTTCCCGGATTATTTTGATCAGGAAGCAATCGATGCATACCACAATATCCGCATCATCGCTTCAGACGAAAATAAGAGCCTGAACATTGTGCCGAGCATGCGCGCTGATGAGGATCTGTATAATGCAGTGGATATCATCGGGTTCCATTACCGCACGGACGCTACGGCTGATTATGTGACCATGGCGGATGTGGATGACAAGGAAGTATGGTACAGCGAGGGATGCGCAACATTCGGATATTCCGAGTACCATGAGAATAAGACGACAGAATATGGTCAGCAGAGCATCGGCGGATATCAGAGCCCGCTGGCCATGGCGGAAGGCTTCATGGTATCCTTTGTATCCTCCCGCCGCACCCATTATATTTTCCAGCCGGCGATCGGCGGATTCTATGAGGGAATCCAGTACGGACACAAAGAGCTCTTAAGCGCCCGTGATCCGTGGTCCGGGTACATCCACTATGACCCGGCGCTCCAGATCATCGCGCAGTTCTCCAGGTTCGCGGAGACCGGATGGGAGAATGCAGACAATACGGCCGGCATCTGGAGGATGATCCCCCAGGCAAGCGCAGGCGGATTCGCAGGAAGCTCAAGCGAGCACAATACTTCCGGCATTGACGGAAATGCAAGCTATATCACAATTGCATCCCCGGATAAAAAGGATTTCTCCGTAGTACTGCTCAACAATACGCAGAACGAGAAGAAGTACCTGATCAAGGCAAGAGACATGGAGACAACGGCTGACAGCCTGAACCTGTGGGAGACGGCGGCGGACAGCTATATGAAATACAAAGGAAGCGTGGAACAAAAAGACGGCATGTGGGAGATCACTCTGGCTCCGTACAGCATCCTTACAGCGACTACGCTGGATGATTATACAGACGGAACAGAAGAGAACACCACGCCCGACGAGCTGGCAATGCCGGAAGAGGGAGTCCACACGGCAGACCGTACGGTTCTTGACACAGACGAGACCGGCAAGAATGCCGACACATCTGACGAATATCTGTATGCGGATGACTTTGCGTATGCAGAAGAGGCGGAGGATTATCTGGAATCCCGCGGCGATGAGCCGAGATATATGATCGATACTCATGGAGCATGGGTCGTAGAAGACGGCCGGCTCGCACAGATTCTGACAGCTTCGGTCAATCAGTGGAACGGCGGCGATCCCATGACGATCGTGGGAGATTTTCGCTGGATGAATTATATTGCGGACGTTGATGTCACAGTGCCCGCAGACAATGACAGCGCGTGGGCGGGACTTGGCATCCGCACGCAGACCGGCATGAACTGGAATCAGGACGGCTATACTCTGCGCATCTACGGAAGCGGCAGATGGGAGCTGTACCGCGCGGGAACGATGGTGAACAGCGGCAGCGTGGATCAAGCAGCCGACGGCAGCTATCACGTGAGCCTGGCGGCTCAGAACAGCCAGGTCAGCGCGTTTATCAATGGAACAGAAGTATGCACCTATACGGACAGCACGCCCATGGACGCGGGACGCGTGAAACTGAGCTCATCCTGGACAACGACATATTTTGACAACCTGGAAGTGAAGACAATCCAGGGGACAATTCCTTATGCCACAAGCATGGTGGACGGATCAGACGACAGTATTCAGTATGACAGCAGCTGGATGGTGAGCAGCGCAAGCGAGAGCGGCAACTCCCAGGCAGGAAGCGCGGACAGATGGTATCGGACGAACTCCGTCAACACAGCGGCAGACGCTTCGTTTACCTTCGAATTCCCGACAGCGGGCACCGGTTTTTCTATCATTGGAAATAACAGCGCGGCTTCCGTCCTGGATGTATACGTGGACGATATGGAGACGCCGTATGTATCTGACGTGAGCACAACCGTGTCTGCAAACCGCTATGCGTCCTACACGCTGAGCGGTCTGGACAATGCAGAGCATACAGTAAAAGTAGTGGTGAAATCCGGCACACTGAATATCGACGCACTCTACACGCTGGGCACACAGCTGGAAGCAGACGACTCTCTGCTCGTATCCGTGCAGGACGATGATCTGCCGCAGATGCTTGCTATGACTGCAGACGGCAGGGCAGAAGGGCTTCCGGAGCAGGTGACAGTCCTGACGGCGGGCGGAGATACCAAAGAGATGGCAGTGACCTGGGATGATACGGCAGTGAAGGAGACAGATGTATTTGCCCAGACTTCGATCACCGGAACCATAGAAGGCGGACAGACGGTGCTGGGCACAGAACTGACCGTGTCTGTACCGGTCATCGTGATGCCGGCAGGACTTCAGTATTTCGCCAATATGTCCTCTGATCCGGTGAGCAGCGACTACACATTGATCATGGACGCGGCGGCAGACACGCTGAAGCATACGGCAGAACACCATGACCAGGCATACAGCGAGGAGCTCGGATTCGGTTATGTGGGCACGCCTGGACTGCTGCGCGATACAAACGCGGATCTGTTCCAGAGCATGCGATATGCCGGCAGAGGCGAGACCCTTACCTACCAGTTCGATCTGGAGCCGGGAGAGTACAATGTCTACGTAGGCATGTTCGATCCGTCCGGATGGTATGGATCCCATGGAGGAACACGGTATGCAGACATTGCGGTCAACGGAAATGTAGTACAGGAGAGATATCAGTATCTGAATAATGTAAATGACACGCTGACCTATGAGAATGTTACAGTCGGCGAAGATGGAACGCTTACGGTGGCAGTTTCCCCGTCAGCAGGAACATCCCAGGCGATCCAGGTAAGCTTCATCGCAGTGGCGGGACAGGATGCCGGAGAGCCGGAAGAACCTGCAGAGCCGGTGAGCAAGGCACTTCTGGAGCGCTTCCTCAATGAGGCGAAAGGCTACGTGGAGGACGGAACTGTCAGCGGCCTTGTGGAGTCTGTACAGAAGATGTTTGCGGACGCTATCGCCAAGGGCGAGGCAGTGATGGCGGATGAGAATGCTACGAGAGATGAAGTGATCGATGCGTCGGCAGACCTGATGTTCGCGATCCATGCCCTGGGCATGAAGGCGGCAGACAAGACCGACCTTGAGATGGCGTTGGAGCTGGCGGCGATGATCGACCTCGATAAGTACGTAGAAGCCGGACAGGCAGAGTACCTGGCCGCGAAGGAAACGGCAGAGGCAGTGATGGCAGACGGCGACGCCATGCAGGAAGAGACAGACCAGGCATGGAACGCCCTTGTAGAAGCAATCGAAGCCCTGAGGCTGAAAGCAGATAAGTCCGTGCTTCAGGATCTGGTAAATCAGGTGTCTGCAATCGACCTGACCGGATACACAGAGGAGAGCGTGAGAGTATTCAGCGCGGCTCTGACAGCGGCGAACAGCATCCTTGCGGATGCGAACTTGTCCGTGGACGACCAGGCGAAGGTGGATGAGGCACAGAAGGCGCTCAAGGAAGCGTATGAAGGTTTAGAAAAGACCTCCGGTGAAGAGCCGGAGAACCCGGGAACCGAAGAACCGGAGAATCCGGGGAATGCGGATCCGGACAGCACCCAGAACGGCAGCCCGTCCGGGAACACATCTGATCAGAGTGCTTCAGACAAGAATGCTTCAGACCAGACATCTGGCGGATCTTCAGCTGCACCTGCGGCGAAGACCGGAGACATGGCAGGCAGCGCTCCGGCAGCAGCGGCCGGCATGATGGCAGTATCCGTCCTGGCGATAGCGGCTGTACTGGCAGTGAAGAAACGCAGGAGATAAAACAGAGGAAAATCCGGATTTGAAAGATTCGGATGACAGAGAATTTTAGAAAAAAGCCGGCAGGCAGTTGGGTCCTGGCCGGCTTTCGCCGTGGAAAAATATATGTGAAAAGTACATGTTTTCATAGAATAGTGCATGGAGTTTGGACAGCGCCTGCAGGCAGTCTGGAAAATCACAGGAAATCATAGACCTGTCCATGGTAAACAAAATGTGAAATTTCTATAATTACTTTCAGTAACGGGTGAATGTCTGAGGGCGCGGTCGTGGCTGCGGGACGCCGTGCCGGATGGCGGGAACCTTAGAAAAAAGGAAAGGAGAGCGCGTAATTTAGCGCGAAAGGGTATGGATAATTCAGTTGAGTTAAAAAAAGGCAGAAAAACGCGTGACAGAAAACGTGCACTTGTGGCGTATTCTTTTATCGCGCCGAACTTTATCGGATTTGCCGTATTCACACTTGTGCCCATTGTCTGTGCGTTTGCACTGGGATTCTTGAAATGGGACGGTAATAACCCGATCCAGTTTGTAGGACTTGAGAATTTTAAAGAGCTGTCCGGAGACTCCATGTTCTGGGCGTCGCTCAAAAATACCATTATCTACTGTATCGGAACCGTGCCGCTGACCATGATCGCATCCCTCGGGCTTGCGATTATCTTGAATCAAAAGATCAAGGCAAGAGGAATCTTCCGTACAGTGGCATTCTTCCCATATGTCGCTTCCCTGGTGGCAATCACGGCAGTGTGGGCGATGATCTTCCATCCGAGCAAGGGACCGATCAACGCGATCCTGTATTATGTATTCCATATGGAAGAGCTGCCCAACTGGTTTGGCAAGGACCTGATCCTGCTGACACTGATTCTGTTCAGTGTATGGAAATACATGGGATATTACATGGTCATTTATCTTGCAGGGCTTCAGGGCATTTCGGGAGAGCTTTACGAGGCGGCTTCTCTGGACGGCGCGGGAACATGGCAGAAATTCCGTTATGTGACATGGCCGCAGCTGCGTCCGACGACGTTCTTTGTTGTAGTCATGCTGACGATCAACTGCTTTAAAGTTTATGATATCGCGATCATGCTTGCGGGAGGCGCGGACGGCAGGCTGGGAACATCCTCCACGGTGCTTGTGTATTACATTTACCAGAAGGCATTCGTTGAATGGGATCTGGGATACTCCAGCGCGATCGCAATGGTACTGTTCCTCCTGGTACTGATTATCACGCTGATTCAGTTCAGAGGGAACGCAAAGTATGAGAATTCATAGGAAAGGAAGAGAAGAGATGGCAAAGAAATCATCAATGCATCGAAACAGAGTGATCGGAAAAGTGCTGATCTACGCGCTGCTTATTCTGATCACGGCAGTCATGGTCGTTCCGTTCCTGTGGATGCTGTCTGCTTCGATCAAGACCAATACGGAAGTATTTGATATTACGCCGTTTCAGTTTATCCCGGATAATCCTCAGTGGAGCAACTACCAGGAGATCTGGACGAAGATACCGCTGGCAAGGTTTATTGGAAATACCGTGTTCCTGACGATCGTGGTCACGGTCCTCCAGATGCTGACCAGCAGCTTCGCGGCGTACGCGTTTGCAAAGCTTCAGTTCAAGCATAGAAACGCTCTGTTCCTTGCTTACATAGCGACAATCGCAATGCCCTGGCAGGTGTACATGGTGCCGCAGTTCATCATGATGCGCGGGATGGGGCTCAACGACAAGCTGCTCGCAATGATCTGCCTCCAGGCATTCTCCGCTTTCGGAGTGTTCCTCATGAAGCAGTTTTACGAGGGGATCCCGGATTCCCTGTGCGAGGCGGCAAGGATCGACGGCATGAGCGAGTACAAGATCTATTCTACGATCATGCTCCCGCTGTCCAAGCCGGCGCTGTCAACACTTATTATCTTTACATTTGTAAATACGTGGAATGACTATTTAGGGCCCCTTATTTACTTGAAATCAGAGGCAAAGAAGACGATACAGCTCGGATTGAAAATGTTCATCGGCCAGTATGCGGCTGAGTATGGTTTGATCATGGCAGGATCAATCATTACGCTCATTCCGGTGCTGATTGTATTCCTGTCGCTGCAGAAGTATTTCGTAGAAGGCGTTGCGGCAACAGGTATTAAGGGTTAACGGATCAGGATGTCCGAATGACAGATGATGAAAAATGAAGGAGCAGTGGTTATGGCTGACCGGATCAAAAAGAAGTTTGAGAATATTTTATATTATCACAAAACGAAAATTCTTGCCGGCGCCGCGGCCGCTGCTCTTCTGATCTGGGGGCTCTTTCTCTACGGGGGAGAGTCTTTAGACACGGCGCTCTACGGAGAGGCAGTCAATGTGCAGATCTCTCGGGAAAATCTTGACCGTATATGCCGGATGGGGATCGAATCTCTCGGGAAAGATCCGCAGAGAGAGCAGATCCTTCTGGAAACGGGAACAGAGATTGACGCGGACAATCCGGAGAGCAGCGCGATAAGCGGCGGCCTGGAGAAGATGACCACATCGATCTTTGCCCATGAGATCGACTTTATGATCTGCACGCCGGAAATCATGGAATACTATGCCGGAAAAGATGCGCTGGAGGAAATCAGCCCGTCTGACGGATATGGGATTGATATTACCGGTACAGCGTTCACAGACAGTGAGGAAAAAGCAGACCGTCAGATCATGTTCTGCATCTTTAAGAACAGTGAACATAAAGAAGACGCGCGCAGGTTTGCGGAGAGTCTGCTTCCGTCTGACAGGGAGGAGTAAGCGATGAAGAATTTATTTAATGTAGAAAATCCTGTATGGGTGTTTATGGGAAAACTGGTAGACCTGCTTGTCTTATCCGGCCTGTGGGTCATCTTAAGTCTCCCGGTGGTGACGATCGGAGCGTCCACGGCAGCCCTTTATTATGTGACGCTTAAGCTCGCCAGCAATGAAGAGGGATATACGGTTCGTTCCTTTTTCCATGCATTTAAGGAAAATCTGATACCGGGGATCCCGCTGGGGATCGGATCCCTTGCTGTGGGCGTGTTTTTGGGCTGTGATCTCTATATGTATTCCAAGATCGATGGGAAAATAGGGATTGTCCTTTTGTGGGCGGTGATCATCCTGACGGCAGCTTATCTGATGACGGTGGTCTATCTCTTCCCGCTGATGGCACGGTGTAAGACGGACTGGAAGCATCTGCTGGCAATGGCGTTTGTTATGTCCATTAAGAATTTCGGGTGGACACTGCTGATGATCGTGAGCGCGGTATGCCTCTTTGCCATCGGGCTTTTTGTGATGGCGCCTTTCCTGGTCATAGCGATCGGAGGAACTGCCTATATCCACTCCAAGATATTGAATCTGCTCTGGAAAGAATATAATTTGGGATTATGACAACAAAGATAAAGGAGAAAATCAACATGCTGTATCCAAAAATCAATCAAGCAAGGACGGTCATGGATCTGTCCGGAATATGGGAATTCAAGCTGGATCAAGGAAACGGATTTGAACAAAAGTGGATGGAGAATCCCCTGGAAGATCCGGTGCAGATTGCGGTTCCCGCTTCTTATAATGACCAGATCGAAGGGATCGAGTACAGGGACCACTGCGGCTGGGCATTCTATCAGAAAGAGATCGAGCTGCCGAGGGTGCTGCTCTCCCAGAGGATCGTACTTCGGTTTGGAGCAGTGACGCATAAAGCAAAAGTCTATTTAAATGGAGAGTTGATCTGCGAGCATACGGGAGGATTCCTTCCCTTTGAGACAGAGATCAATGATTTCGTGCAGCCGGGGAAAAACCTGCTCTGCGTGGCAGTGGACAACCGGGTGGATTACTCCACCCTGCCCATCGGAAACGAGGTGGGAGCCGCTTTCTTCGGATCGGACCTGCCGGATATCCCCAGTGTCAATCACACCGTGCAGAAACCGCATAACGCGCCGAATTTTGACTTCTTTAACTATGCGGGGATCAACCGCCCGGTAAAAATCTATACAACGCCGCAATCCTATATCCGTGATATTGTGCTTGTGCCGAAGATCAAAGACGGGAATGCCGAGGTGTATTACAGCGTGGACTGCGCAGGGGCAGAAGACGGCGGAACTGAAGGCATAACGGTCATCTTTTATGATGAGGAAGGCGTGGAAGCAGCGCGGGCAAAGGGAAGCAAGGGCACGGTCCTGATCGAGAATCCGCACCTCTGGGAGCCGGGAAATGCCTACTTATATAATGCAAAAGTAGAATTCGGCGAGGATATATATGAGGAGCAGTTCGGCATACGTTCCATTGAGATCAAAGGCACGCAGTTCCTGATCAACGGGAAGCCGTTCTATTTCAAAGGGTTCGGCAAACATGAGGACAGTGAAGTCCACGGCAGGGGAATCAACGAGCCTATGAATGTAAAGGATCTGTCGCTGATGAAATGGCTGGGGGCCAACTCTTTCCGTACTTCACACTATCCCTATGCAGAAGAAATGCTTAATCTCTGTGACCGGATGGGGATCGTAGTGATCGATGAGACCACTGCCGTGGGATTGAATTTCGGATGGAATGATGAAGGCTATGCCAAGTTCCGGACAAAAGAGCATCACGAACAGGTGATCCGGGATCTGATCGCCAGGGACAAGAATCATCCCTGTGTGGCTGTATGGTCGATTGCAAATGAGCCGGATACAGAGAAACAGCCTCAGGAGGCTCATGATTATTTCATGCCGCTGTATCACCTGGCGCATGAGTGCGATCCTCAGGACCGGCCGGTGACGCTTGTGATCTGCCAGAACGACTATACAAGAGACATCACGGCGCCGGAGATGGACATCATCTGTGCGAACAGGTATTACGGATGGTATGTGTTCGGCGGTGACCTGGACGCGGCAGAGCGGGCCATGCGGGAGGAAATGCAGTACTGGAAGAAGATCGGGAAACCGTGGATGATCACAGAGTACGGAGCAGATACCGTGGCAGGGCTTCATAAAGCGACCGGAAATATGTTCAGCGAAGAGTATCAGGTGGATTATTATAAAACCATAAATAAAGTCCTGGACGAATGTGACTTTGTAGTAGGGGAACATGCATGGAACTTTGCGGACTTTGCGACGATCCAGGGCACTCTGCGGGTAGATGGAAACAAGAAAGGGCTGTTTACAAGAGAGAGAAGACCCAAGTTGGCGGCGCACTATTTCAGACACCGCTGGCATTCGGAAAAATAGCCCCATGGAGGTATGATGAGAAGATTTACGGAAAAAGATTTTAGTACAAAGAAGGCGGCAGAGCAGGCACTTCTTGATATCCTGAATCCGCTGAAGCCATTTTACGGCGAAAGCGGGGCCAGGCTTTATCTGGGCGCGACCAGCGCGCATTATGAAAATGACACGATCCCCATGGAAGCCTTCGCCCGCCCTCTGTGGGGGCTGGTTCCGTTCTGGGCCGGCGGAGGAAGCGACAGGGAATTCGAGGAGATATACAGGAAGGGGCTGGAAGCGGGGACAGACCCGCGGCATCCGGACTACTGGCACACCTGCCGGGACTATGACCAGAAGTTCTGCGAGATGGCGGCAGTGGCCTTTGGCATGCTCTTCTGTCCGGAAAAGGTGTGGGAGCCGCTGTCGGAACAGGGAAAGGACAATCTCACAGAATGGCTGTGGGAGATCAACCGTCACGAGTGCTGCGCATGCAACTGGCAGTTCTTCAGTATCATGACAAATGTAGCGCTCTATAAAGCCGGACGGCCGTATGATAAGAAACGGCTCGAGGAAGGGCTGGAGTGCATCGACGCTTATTATGACGCCGGAGGCTGGTACAATGACGGGAACGGCGGGGATAAAGATTATTACAATCCCTTCGTCATGGTCACATACGGGATGGTATATGCCCGTTTTATGGAGAAGGAGGATACGGAGCGCTGCCGCAGGTTCATGGAGCGGGCGCTGGCATTCGGGAAGGATTATATCTACTGGTTTTCGGAGGACGGCTCATCCTTTGCATACGGAAGGTCCATGACTTACCGTTTCGCCCAGGCCGCGTATTTCTCGGTGTGCGCGCTTTGCGGAGTCGAAGTATTCCCGCTTCCGGTATTGAAAGGAATCATCGTGCGCCACCTGGTCCACTGGCTGAATCTGCCGATCTGGGATAATGCGGATATCCTGACCATCGGTTATGCATATCCGAACCTGCAGATGTCAGAGAGCTATAATGCGCCGGGATCCCCGTATTGGGCGATGAAGGCTTTTATGTTCCTGGGACTGCCTGAGGGGCATCCCTTCTGGGATGCGGACTGCGCGCCTCTGCCGGAACTGGAGGCCAGGAAGTATCTGGAACATGCGGATATGGTGATTCAGAGGGGGAAAGGCAATGTGGTGGCCTTGGTTCCGGGCAGGCAGAAGGCGGACGGGCACAGCCATACGGTGGAAAAGTATTCGAAATTCGCTTATTCCAGCAAATACGGATTCAGCATTATGCGGTCGAATCTGACGCTGCCGGAATGCGCGCCGGACAGTACCCTTGTATTTGGGGCGTACGGTTACTATTTTGTGAAGGATGTGATCGGACCGGATGTTACAGTCAGCGGAGAGAAGATCAGCTTCTCCTGGACGCCCGTCCGCGGTATTCGTGTCAGGACGGTGATCGAGCCCACGGAGTCAGGGCATGTGCGTACCCATGAGATCACCAGCGAGATCGAGTGCGCGGCATATGACTGCGGATTCGCTCTTTCGACAGACGACAGGAAGCCTTTTGAGAGGTCTGCGCGCGGGGCAGAGGCAGGCGTGCACAATGGAGACGGGTACTGTATTGTCAGGTCGTCAAAGGGAGAGGGGAAAGGAGAGATCCTGATACCGGACCCGAACACGAATCTGATGAATTCCAAGACCACGATCCCAATGACTGTGTACCAGATCCGCCCGGGAACACAGGTCATACAGACAGAGGTGGAATATTTATAGATCATAGAACGCCGTCAGCGCGGAACAGACCGGGGCTTTGGGATGCCCCACAAAGCAGTCCGGGCTGGCGGCGTTTTCCGATATAGAGAAAGGCAGATTACAAGATGAGCGATGGATTTCAAAGTGATGGATTTCGGCCGGAATGGTTTACCATTCCGGAATTTGCAGAGACAAAGCCCCGGTGCATGTATCACAAGGAAAATGAAGGGGGAGCATCGGATGGATGTACGGCAGGCGCCGGCGCGGACGAGCAGAGCAACCTTCATGTCCTTGCGCGGGCGGAATATTTCTGGGAAAACAGCAGCGGCCAAGGCCGGGAGATACGCGGAAAGATGCAGGCGGAAGCGCCGGATACGCGTGTGCTTCTGCGCATCACGGCGGACGATTATTATAAGCTGTATGTGAATGGAAGATCTGCAGGGCAGGGACCGGCTCCGGCATATCCGGAGCATTATTATTACAACGAGCTGGATATCACGCCTTATCTTCATCCGGGAAAAAACGTCCTGGCGGTACATCTTTATTACCAGGGCCTTGTAAACCGTGTGTGGAACAGCGGCGACGCAAGATTCGGCATTGCCTGCGATATACGGGAGATGAGGCGCGGGGAAAAGGAAGCAGGAAGGAGTACGGTCCCCTGCTGGCGGTATCAGGTCTCATGCGCGTATTCCGGCGAGATAACAGGCTATGACACGCAGTTTCTGGAAGACTTTGACAGCCGCCGGTGGGAAGAGTCCTGGAAAGATAATGGATTTGACGATCAGGCGTGGCAGCCAATGGTCAAGGCAGAGTGGGCGGACTATCAATGTTCTGTCCAGCCTGTGGAAATGATTTCTGTATACCGGAGAAGCCCGCGGGAGATGAGGAAGCTGCCGGACGGCTGGCTGATCGACATGGGGCAGGAGATCACCGGTTCGCTGCTGATCCGGGCAGAGGCGGAGGAGAGCGGAGACAGGATTGTGATACAGTGCGGTGAAGAGCTGGAGGACAGAGCCGGGGCAAATGAAAGCGTCGGGGATCCTGGCAGAGCAGGGGCTGTCCGATATGAGATGCGCTGCAACTGCCGATATGAAGAAACCTGGACACTGAAGCAGGGGAGCTGCTCCCTGGAACCCTATGACTATAAAGGGTTCCGCTATGCAAGACTTATCTGCAGTCCGGGCGTTACCGTGCTCGGGGTGGAGGCGGAGATCCGGCATTATCCCATGGATGAGACGCTGTGCGCTCTTTCTTCGGACGACGCTGTGCTGGATGGAATCTTTCGGATCTGCAAACAGGGGGTAAAATACGGGACCCAGGAAGGATATCTGGACTGCCCGACCAGGGAGAAAGGCCAGTACCTGGGAGATGCCATTGTCTCGGCACGCGCCCATGTGTGGCTTACCGGGGATGTGCGGATGCTGCGCAAATGCATCCGGCAGTTCGCGGCGACAAGAGATATCTGCCCGGGGCTTTTGGCGGTGGCGCCCGGCTCTTATATGCAGGAGATCGCGGACTTTTCCCTCCTCTGGTCTCAGCTCCTTTTGCTGGACTATCAGTTTACCGGTGACAAATCGTTTCTGAGAAACTATGTCCCTGTGGCAAGGGGGATCATCGGTCATTTTCGCAAGTATGAGCGCCCGGACGGGCTTCTGGAGCAGGTGGCGGATAAGTGGAATCTGGTGGACTGGCCGGAAAACCTCCGGGACGGTTATGATTTTGAGCTGAGCCGCCCTGTGGCAGCTCCGGGATGCCACAATGTGATCAATGCCCTGTACATAGGAGCGGTAAAGACATTGGAAGAGATGGAAGCGCTCCTCTCGGAATCAGACAATGAGGGTGCCGCTGCCGGTCTGCCTCAGAAACTCGGGGAAAAACAAAGAATGTTCCCGGCGGGACGCCGCTGGGAACAGCTTAGAGCTGCGTTTGTCAAAGCATTTTACGACAGCAGGACCGGGCTCTTTGTGGACAGTACGAAGAGCAGCCACAGCGCCCTGCACTCCAATATCTATCCCCTGTTCTTCGGGCTGTGTCCGGAGGGCGGCGAAAGCAGGATCGCGGATTTCCTCGTGGAGAAGGGGCTGTGCTGCGGTGTTATGACCGGATATTTCTATCTGAAAGCCCTGGCAGCCGCAGGTAGATATGAGGACTTATACCAGGTTCTGGTCAATGACACAGAACACGGCTGGGCAAACATGCTCCGGGAGGGGGCGACGACCTGCTGGGAGGCCTGGGGCAAGGAGCAGAAATGGAATACCAGTCTTTGCCATCCCTGGGCGAGCGGGCCGATATCGGTTATCATAGAAGATATCGCAGGCTTTGCTCCTGATCCGCAGGCGGCGGGCGGATTCCGGTTCGAACCCCGCATAGCGGAGAGGGCGGGCGCATTCTGCCTGGAGTTCCCGTTCAGAGGGAATCAGTACCAAATCAAAAGAGGGCGGGGCGCGTCCGAGGCGGAACTTCGCAGAGTGAAAAAGAGAATAAAAAATATGGAACAGAAGGAGAAGGGAACGTATGAGGACATTTGATTATGAAAAGGTAAAAGATCCGCGGTACTTTAAAGACAACCGGATGGAGGCGCATTCGGACCATATCTGGTATACATCTGAGGAAGATCTGTGGGACGGGCAGTCGGATTTTACAGAGAGCCTGAACGGGATATGGAAGTTCCATTATGCTGTCAATTACCAGTCCGTAATTCCCGGATTTGAGAAGGAGGACTACTCCTGCGCGGACTGGGAGGAGATCCGCGTGCCCGCGCATATACAGATGGAGGGATACGGAGTGCCTCAGTATGCGAATACCCAGTATCCGTGGGAAGGACACGAGGACATCCGGCCCGGGCAGATCCCGGAGCATTTTAATCCGGTGGGAAGCTATGTGAGAACCTTTGCCGTGCCCGAGAGGATGAAGGACAGAAGATTGTTCCTTTCCTTTCAGGGAGCGGAGAGCGCTCTGGCAGTCTGGCTCAACGGGGCGTTCGTGGGATACAGTGAAGACAGCTTTACGCCTTCTGAGTTTGAACTCACAGAATATTTAAAAGAAGGCATCAATAAGCTTGCGGTCCAGGTGTTTCAGTGGACGGCGGGAAGCTGGTGCGAGGACCAGGATTTCTACCGGTTCTCCGGACTGTTCCGGGAGGTGTATCTGTATACGGTGCCGGACGTCCATATCCGGGATCTGAGAGTGCGGGCGGTGCCGGACGAGACGCCGTCAGAGGGAATGCTGGAGATCCGGACCAGGACCTGGGGAGAAGGCAGGGCGAGATTTACACTTTCCTATAAAGGGAGGATCTGCTTTGATGAAGAGAGAGCCCTGAACGGGACAGCCCCATCGGACGAGACGCTGCCGGAGGGAAATGCCGGCGGGCTGAATACCTTCACATGGAGAATCGCTGATCCTGTACTCTGGAGCGCGGAGCAGCCGGAGCTTTATGATCTGCTGATTCGGGTCAAAAGAGCGGACGGCACGGTCTGCGAGGTTATTTCTGAGAAGACCGGCTTCCGGAGATTTGAGATGAAAGGGAATCTCATGATGCTCAATGGCAGGCGGATCGTCTTTAAGGGAGTCAATCGGCATGAGTTCAGCTCTGTGACAGGGCGCTGCATTTCCGAGGCGGAGATCCGGAAGGATCTGGCGGTCATGAAGCAGAATAATATCAATGCAGTGCGCACAAGCCACTATCCGAACGTCTCTCTGTTCTACCGTCTGTGCGATGAATACGGGCTGTATGTGATCGACGAGACCAACCTGGAATCCCACGGCTCCTGGGATACGGCCGAGGAGACAGGAGATTATGAGGATATCGTCCCGGGGAATAAGCCGGAGTGGCAGGATCTGGTAATGGACCGCGCGCAGTCAATGTACCAGAGAGATAAGAATCATCCTTGTATTCTGATCTGGTCCTGTGGAAACGAGGCCTACGGCGGAAGGGATATCTATGAGATGTCCTGCTTTTTCCGGAGGGAAGATCCGGACCGGCTGGTCCATTATGAAGGAGTGTTCCGCGACCGCAGCTACAATGATACGAGCGATATGGAGAGCCAGATGTATCCGTCTGCCGCGGCAATACAAGAATTCCTTGCAAAAGACCGCAGCAAGCCGTTTATCTGCTGTGAGTATACGCATGCCATGGGCAATTCCTGCGGGGCGATGCATAAATATACGGAGCTGGCGGATACAGAGCCGCTCTATCAAGGGGGATTCATCTGGGATTATATTGACCAGACCTTATATAAAAAGGACAGATACGGAAGAGAGTTCCAGGCGTACGGCGGAGATTTCGGCGAGCGCCCCACGGATTATAATTTCAGCGCCAACGGAATTGTCTGCGGCGGCGGCCGAGAACCGTCCCCTAAGATGCAGGAGGTAAAATACAATTATCAGAGTATTACGGCAGAGGTCAGCGCAGAAGAAGTAAAGATTATCAATAAGAATCTCTTTGTGAATACAAAAGAGTTTGACTGCAGGGTAACGGTTTTCAGAAACGGAGTTCCGTTCAAAAGCGCTGTGCTTCAGACGGAGGTGAGCCCGCTCAGCGAGAAGGTCTATGCACTTCCGTTCCGGAGGGAGACGGCGCCGGGAGAGTATACCGTGACGGTCTCCTTTTATCTGAAGTCACAGACAATCTGGGCGCCGGCAGGACATGAGACGGCATTCGGGCAGTGTGTCTATACAGTGGCGGCCAAAGAAAGCAGCGCGGATTCCGGCCTCTGTTCCGGCTCTCTTGACGTGATCCGGAGCAGGCATAATATCGGCGTTCGGGGAGAGCATTTTCAGGCAGTTTTTTCGCTGCTGGAGGGTGGACTTGTATCATACCGGTATGCGGGCAGAGAACTGCTGGAAGGGATGCCCCGGCCGAATTTCTGGAGAGCGCCGGTGGACAATGACCGGGGAAATCAGATGCCGGCGCGGTACGCACAGTGGAAGATCGCGAGCCTGTATGCCACCCATAAGGATTACAGAGGAGGGGACTGCGGCAGGTCTATTGAACCGGAAGTCGAATGCGAGGAAGGGAAGATAAAAGTGACGTTTCCCTATATCATGCCCACAGTCCCGGCGAGCAGCTGCCGGCTTTCTTACGAAGTGTCAGGGGACGGCAGAATCCGGGTGACACTGTCCTATGATCCTGTAAAGGAGCTTGGAGATATGCCGGAATTCGGAGTGCTCTTTCAATTCAGCGCGGACTATGACCATGTAGAGTGGTACGGCCTGGGACCGGAAGAGACTTACGCTGACCGCAGGCGCGGGGCCAGGCTGGGGCTCTACCGCAATCTGGTGCAGGATAATATGGCAGGATATATTGTGCCTCAGGAATGCGGGGCAAAGCAGGACGTGAGATATGCGGCAGTGACGGACCGGAAGGGAAGGGGGATTCTCTTCGAGATGGACGAAACGAGCGGTCCCATGATGTTTTCTGCGCTGCCCTATACGCCTCATGAGCTGGAAGCTGCAGGACATCCTTATGACCTCCCCCGGATCCACCATACCGTGGTCCGCGCGGCGATGGGGCAGATGGGCGTGGGAGGAGATGACAGCTGGGGTTCATTTACCCATCCGGAATATCTGTTAAACGCAGACGGAAAGATGGAATTTTCCTTCTGTTTCAGAGGAATATAATGAAAACCGTTACACGGCAGATGTCCGGCTGCTGAAGGGACGAACATGATGCGGCTGCAGGTTGACGAATGATTATTTTTGAACTAAGATGTGACCACGGGATAAAAAAGAATTCCGGGAAGGGAGAGAATACCATGCAGTCATCAACAGATCTGAGAAGCTTATTGAACAGGATCGACCACAGGGGATATCCTGCTTATAAAGATACAAAGGGAATGTACCAGTTCCCGGGATATGTGCTGTCCATTGACCATGTCCAGGGAGACCCCTTCGCGTCGCCTTCTAAGGTGAGCGTGCGCGTCAGCGGCAAGGTGGCGGGATTCCCGCGGGAATTGTATAAAGAGGAACATCAGCGGATCGCTCTGCAGGATGAGCTGACAAGACAGTTCGGCAGGAGGGCGGACCAGTTTGCCTTTAAGGCGAAAGGCTCCGGAAAGAGCGGGCTGATCTCGGTGAGCCGCTGTTATCAGGAAGTGCTGGAGCGTACTGCCTGCCGGATGGATCCGGGGAGCGGAGATATCATCCTCAGGATGGAGATCGGGTTCCCGGCAAACGGAAGGACCATCAATGCGCGGGAGCTGGAGAAGATCCTTTTCGAGTTTGTGCCGGAGTGTGTGAAGGCTTCCTTATTCTATAAAAATATGGACGCAAAACGTCTGAGGACGATCATTGATCTGGCTGAGGATCAGCAGTATATCCGGGAGAAACTGCCGGAAATGGGCCTGTGCGCTTTTGTGGCGGATGGAAGCATTCTTCCGCGAGAGTCCGGCATCTCGCCGAGGCCGATGAAGGGCGGCGTGAAATTCAAGTCGCCGAAAGAGCTGGAAGTGACCATAGATCTGCCCCATAAAGGGAAGATCACAGGCATGGGCATCCGCAAAGGAATCACCCTGATCGTAGGCGGAGGCTATCATGGCAAATCCACGCTCTTAAAAGCGCTGGAGCTGGGCGTTTATAACCATATCGCAGGGGATGGCAGAGAATATGTGATCACGGATGACACTGCGATGAAGATCCGCGCCGAGGACGGCCGCAGCATCCAGAAGACCGACATTTCCATGTTTATCAATGACCTGCCGAATGGCAAGGATACGGTCGGCTTCTGTACCGAGGATGCCAGCGGCAGTACATCCCAGGCGGCAAATGTAGTGGAAAGCATTGAGGCAGGCACCTCTCTTCTGCTTATCGACGAGGATACCAGCGCTACTAACTTCATGATCCGGGATGAGCTGATGCAGCGAGTGATCCACAGGGACATGGAGCCCATCACTCCGTTTATCGAGCGCATCCGGGAGCTGTATGATGATTATGGCATTTCCACGGTGATTGTTGCAGGAAGTTCGGGAGCCTATTTCCATATCGCGGACAGCATCATTCAGATGGACCGCTATGTCCCGAAGGACATTACAGAATATGCGAAGAAAGAAGCAGAGACCTTCCCGATGATCAGCGGACCGGAAGAGCCGGCGGCAAAACCGGACTTCCGGAGATGCTTCAGGCCCGGGCAGGCATTTAAAGGAAATGACCGGATCAAGATGAAGACCATGGGAAGAGAAGCTGTGATGATCAACAAGGAGACCATTGACCTGCGCTATGTGGAACAGATCACGGACAGCGAGCAGGTGACGGCTCTGGGATACTGTATGCGGTACGCGCAGAAGCATATCCTTGACGGCAGGAAAGATCTCGGCCGGGTGGTGGACGAGCTGGAAGGCGTGATCCGGAAAGGCACGCTGTCCGCGCTGTGCGAGAGCAGCTCCGGTATTTCCTGTATGGCAATGCCGAGAAGACAGGAGATCTTTGCCTGCTTTAACAGGTACAGAGGACTGAAAGCATGAGGCATGAGACCGACAGAGATAAGAGCCGGAAAATAAAGAAGAGAAAGAGAAGAAACAAAAGACCAGGAGGGAGACCGGACGGATGGAATTGAAAAAAGGAAGACCCCAGGACACGGAGGGCAGGCTGAAAAAGGAGATCAGGGTGTACGATCTGCTGGATTCTCTTGGGGTAGATTACCAGAGAATCGACCATGAGGCAGCGATGACCATGGAGGCGTGTGAAGAGATTGACAGAGCACTCGGGCAGGGCGTGGAGGAAGGAGTATCCATCTGTAAGAACCTGTTCCTCTGCAACCGGCAGGAGACGGAGTTCTATCTGCTGCTCATGCCGGGGGACAAGCCCTTTAAGACAAAGGATCTGTCCGCGCAGATCAATTCTTCCAGGCTGTCTTTTGCCAAGCCGGAGTACATGGAGAAATACCTGGATATCACGCCGGGATCTGTGAGCGTGATGGGGCTGATGAACGACAGTGAAAAGAAAGTGCATCTGCTGATCGATGAAGATGTGCTTGGAAAAGCGTATTTTGCATGCCATCCGTGCATCAATACTTCCAGTCTCAGATTCAAGACCGCAGATCTGACGGAAAAAGTGATTCCGGCAATGGGGCATGAACCGGCGCTGGTGAAATTATAAAGAGCGTGGAAATATAGAAGAAAAAGCTGATTTTAGAAGCAGTGTAACAGGAGCGGATGTCTGTCGTACAACAGATGCCCGCTCCTGTTTAATAAAGATAGTTGATGAAGATCGATTTTGATCAGACCTGTTTTAAATACTGAATGCTGTAAGGCGGCAGTGTGAGCTGTCCCTGTAATGTGACCGTGCTCTCTGCGGTTTCGTCAGCAGTTTCATTTTCCGGCCTGCCGGCAGGATACGTCATCATCCGGTTAAAGCAGTCCTGAAGCTCATGATTGGACGCTGTATATTCGGAATCAGAAGCATTGATCGCCACCAGCATCCGTTCGCTGTCTGTCCTGCGTTCAAAGACGAGCTGGTGGTTCGTGAGCACCACGTTCCGGTAAGAACCGTTGCACAGCGCGTCGCTTGTGCGGCGGACTGCAATCAATTCCCGGATCAGGTCCGTCAGTTCATTCGGTTTCGGCTCCTCAAAGCAGGGGCGGAGCGCATAGTCATTATCCGGGGCTTTCGCACCCTCCTCGCCCCATTCGCTTCCGTAATAAATGCACGGAATGCCGGGCATGCCGAAGAGCAGGCCGTAAGCAAGCGGGATATGCTTCTTGTTAGTCAGTATGGTCGCCAGTCTGGATACATCGTGATTGTCCACGAATGTCATCAGGTGCTTGCCGCGGTAGATGCACCACTGTTCCGGTCCGTACTGGCGGTTCAGGGAGTGTGCGATCTCGAACATGTTCATGCTGTTGAAGCTGGAGTAGATCCCTTTATAACACTCGTAGTTTGTACAGCTGTGCAGCATTTCATCGTTCACGATCAGGTTATAGTCACCGAAGAGCACCTCGCCGATCAATGCGAATCCGGGTTTCAGCTCTTCACAATAAGTGCGGAGGCGTTTCATAAAATTGTGATCCAGGCAGTAAGCAACATCCAGACGGAGCCCGTCAATGCCGAATTCTTCGATCCACATTTTCACACAGCTTAAGAGATAGTCAACGACCGCCGGATTCTGAAGGTTCAGCTTGACCAGCTCATAGTGCCCTTCCCAGCCCTCGTACCAGAATCCGTCATTGTACCCGCTGTTTCCGTCAAAGTTGATGCAGAACCAGTCCTTGTACGGGGAATCCCATTTCTTTTCCTGCACATCCTTGAATGCCCAGAAGCCTCTTCCCACGTGATTGAATACACCGTCGAGCATGATCTTGACATCATGGTCATGGAGTTCTTTGCAGACGGTTTTGAAATCCTCGTTTGTCCCCAGACGGCAGTCGATCTTCATAAAATCTCTTGTGTCATATCCATGGTTGTCGGATTCAAAGATCGGATTCAGGATAATGGAGCCGATCCCCAGCTCCTGGAGATACTCTGCCCATTCGCCGATCTTTAAGATCCGGTGCGCGGTCACGCCGTCATTGTGGACGGGAGCCCCGCAGAAGCCGATGGGATATATCTGATAAAAAGTTTCATTATAAGCCCACATAGTTTTGTTCCTTTCTATTATAATATTCCTGATTTTATTATACTCAAATCCGGAAGTCCGCGGCAGAGATTCCGGAATACGCGTGGATCAGGTGTAATCCCCGCAGAGCGGGGCGGAGCGATTGTATCGATCCGGTTTGCACGCAGTATAATTATTCTACCATAAATGTGCAGGGAAAAGAAGTAAAAACATCCAGAGGCGGTTTTCAGTGAATTGACACCGGTGCGGGCAGAAGTTATACTTAAAGAAAGTACAGTTTACAAGGGACTACACAGGGTAACGGTCTGACGGGAGGATTACCGCCCGTCAGATTTTCCATGTAATGTTCAAG
>DXCD01000028.1 GCA_019116185.1 Candidatus Mediterraneibacter stercorigallinarum | reverse complement strand
TCTTTCCCAAATCGTGGAGCCGGAACCTGAGCCACATCCCCGCCCGCCACGAATACGTCTTAAAATCAACTACGGTTTTCGGACGTTATCTCCATCGGCCGTCTCCCTGACAAATCCAGATTTGAGGAATATTTTGGGGAGACCCACATATATTGTGTAAAGAGGTGGACAAGATGGAAAGAAGGGATAGAAAAGCACAGATACTGAATATTCTGGCGAAAAGCGTGCGCAGGATTATTGAAGAGGAGGGGCCGGATCTTTCCGGGATTCAGGAGATTCGGCTCCGTACCGGGCAGCCTTTGCGCATGCTGCACGAAAACAGGGAATATGTCCTGCCGGCGGCAGGACAGCCGCATATTGTTACAAAGGAAGAGATGAGGGAGACAATGGAGTATATCAGCCATTACTCCCTCTATGCATATGAAAATGAATTAAGGCAGGGATTTCTGACTATAGAAGGAGGTCACAGAGTAGGAGTGGCAGGAAAAGTGATCATGGAAAAAGAAAAGGTGAAAAATATTCAGTACATATCATCCGTCAATATACGAGTGTCCCATGAAGTTCTGGGGTGTGCCGACAGACTCCTTCCTTATATCACGAAGAATATGCAGGTGTGTCATACTCTGATTATTTCACCGCCGTGCTGTGGGAAGACTACCCTCATCAGAGATCTGATCCGGCAGATCTCAGACGGCAATCAGTATGTGAAGGGGTGTTCTGTCGGAGTGGTGGATGAACGTTCGGAACTGGGGGGCTGTTATCTGGGGATTGCGCAGAACCATCTGGGCACAAGGACGGATATTTTAGACTGCTGTCCGAAAGCGGAAGGGATGATCATGCTGATCCGTTCGATGTCGCCCCAGGTAATCGCGGTGGATGAGATTGGGACAAGTGAGGATATTCATGCGATCGAGTATGCCATGCAGTGTGGCTGCAAGCTGATCGCCAGTGTGCACGGACTGGATATGGATGAGGCGACGAAGAAACCGGTGCTTGGGGAGCTGATAAGGAGAAGGATGTTTGAACGGTATGTAGTTCTGGGAAATGGGAAACATCCGGGAGAGATCAGGGGAGTATATGATGAGCGGGGGAGTGTGTTGTGCAGAGAGTGATCGGGGGAGTTCTGATTCTGACAGCAACCGGCGGAGCGGGTTATGTGTATGGAAAAGAATTAAAGAGGTATTTGGGGACGATGCTGTATTTCCGTTACGTGATGAGCCTGATCAAAGGAGAGATCACCTATACCCATGCGCCGCTGCCGGAAGTGTTTACAGAGGTGGCGCGGAGGGTGAAAGCTCCGTACGACCGGTGGCTTGTAAAAATGTCGGCGGAGATGGAACGCAGGGAGGAATATGGATTTGCCCGGATGTGGAACCGCTGTGCAGAAAGATACCTCGGGGAATTAAACCTGAAATACGAGCATTCTATTCTGGTTAAGGAACCGGGCACTTTTTTGGGGAGTCTGGAGAAGGAGACGCTGGATCATGCCATGCAGATGTATTTAAACCGGCTGGATCTGGAGATTGAAAAACTGCGGGAAGGGCTTTCCGCAAAGGTAAGAGTCAGCAGATGTCTGGGCGTGATGAGCGGTATTTTTCTCATTGTGATCCTGCTTTGAACAGGGAGGAAGCATGAATATAAGCCTTATTTTTAAGATTGCGGCAGTGGGGATACTTGTATCCATACTGAGCCAGGTGCTGAAGCACAGCGGAAGGGAAGAGCAGGCATTTCTGGCAAGCCTTGCAGGGCTGATACTGGTATTATCGTGGATCCTGCCTTATATTTACGATCTCTTCCTGTCCATCCGCCAGCTTTTTGCGCTGTGATAAGGATGTCATATGAGGAGGTGGCAGCATGAGCATGGTGCAGGTCGGCATCATCGGAGTGGTCGGCGCGGTCCTGGCAGTTCAGCTGAAGGGCGGAAAAGCAGAATACGGGATCTACATAAGCGTGGCAGTGAGCATTGTGCTGTTCTCTTTTATTGTGGACAGGCTGGGAATCTTTATCAGTACCGTGGATCAGATTGCTTCATATATTGATATGGACGCAGGGTATCTTTCTGCCATGCTTAAGATGATCGGGATCACTTATATCGCAGAATTTTCTTCAGGCATCTGCAGGGATGCAGGATATCAGACCATAGCAGGGCAGATCGAGATCTTCGCCAAGCTGACAATACTGGCGCTTGGAATGCCGGTGCTGCTGGCGCTCCTGGAGACGATCAGGGAGTTCCTGGCATGAGCGGCAGAAATGGGCGGTTCCTGTTTACGATCTTATTGGTTCTCCTGGTCTTCGGGATCGGGACCAGGATCGTAAATGCAGAGGAACTGACAGGAGAAGATGCAGACGCGGTTCAGGAGGAGATCGAAGATGCGATCATGTCAGAGTTTGATTTTGACGAGATTGAGAAAAGCCTCCAAGAAATGTTCCCGGAAGAAAAGATTGAATTTGGGGATGTGGTCTCATCCCTTATGTCGGGAGAACCGGAGGAAACGGGAAGGCTTTTTATTGATTTTGTCTCGGATATGATCTCTTATGAGTTCAGATATAACTGGCACAATCTGGTTTATATTCTGTTGATTTCGATTGCAGCAGCAGTGTTCAGCAATTTTTCAGGCGCTTTTCGGAACAAGCAGATATCAGATATCAGCTTTTATGTGCTGTATATGCTTCTGATTACAATGTGCCTGACCTCTTTTCAGACTGCTTCGCAGGGCGTGGAGGGAAGGCTGGATTCTGTAGTGGAATTTATGCGGGTGCTCTGCCCGAGCTATTTTCTTGCAGTGGCGTTTGCGTCGGGCGGCGTGACATCCATGTTCTTTTATAATGTGATCCTGTTTTTGATTTATGTCGTGGAGCTGGTAATTGTACGCTTCCTTCTCCCGGTTATCCATATCTACATTATGGTCCGGGTGCTGGGCAACCTGACCGGCGAAGATTTCCTGTCTGAGTTTGCAGGACTGATCCATAAAATAGTAACGTGGGCGCTGCGGACACTTCTGGCGTGTGTTGTCGGTGTAAACGTGGTCCAGGGGCTTCTGGCTCCTGCAATAGATACATTGAAGCGCAGCGCTCTGACCAGGACGGCGGAAGCATTGCCGTGGGTGGGAAATGCCATGGGAGGCGCGGCGGAGATTTTTTTCGGCACGGCAGTTCTGATCAAAAACGGAATCGGAATGGCAGGAGCGGTCATCGCGGTTCTGATCTGCATCGGGCCGATCGTTCAGATGGCTCTGATGGCGCTTATGTATAAGCTGGCGGCAGCTCTCGTGCAGCCCGTGTCTGATAAACGGATCACAGCGTGTATCAGCGGTGTCAGCGAGGGATATGAATTGATGGTCAGAGTTATTTTTACTGTTGGTATTCTGTTTTTGCTGACAATCGCGGTAGTCGCGGTCTCCACGTCCTGAACGAAACGCATGGCCTGTTTTGGCGGGAGAGAAATAAATAAGGAACAAAGTGCAGCAAAGCAGACCTAAAAGTGCCTGCGTCATGGGGAGGTAATCATGCTGGAAGAGATTTACGGCTGGATACAGAATATCTCGGTTTACTTGATTGTTATGGCTGCTGTGATGCATGCTATACCGGGAAAGGATTATGGGAAATATATCCGCTTCTTTTCCGGGCTGGTCCTTATCCTGCTCCTTTCCACGCCGCTTCTTAAGCTGGCGGGCATGGAGGATACATTTCGTACGATTTACAAGAGCAGGGAGTACGAGATGGAGCGCCAGGAGATCGAACGGGCAGAAGAGATTTATGAACAGTCAGATATTTTCGGATTTATCGGGGAGGATCCGTCGGAAGGAGAGACAGCGGGGGACAGCAATGTGCCGGGGGAAGAGGTGGTTCAGGAAGAGGGAAGGATCAAAGTGGAGGACATAGAAATTGGGGAATGAGAAATGGAAAAAATGGATTGCAGGCCTGCGCACCGGCGAGAAGCTGCCGAAGAAGAACCAGCTTCTCATCATTCTGCTGACCGGAATACTACTTCTGGTTATCGCATTCCCTGTTCCGGACTCGTCCGAAAGCACGGATCAGCTGTCAGAGAATGTCCGGGAAACAATGACAGCCGGCAGCCAGGACAGCGGCGGGGACTACGAGAAGTATCTGGAGGAGAAGACGGCACGTGTGTTGGAGGATGTAGAAGGGGTGGGAGAGGTCACTGTAATGATCACCTTGAAGTCAGATGGTCAGAAGATCATTGAAAAAGACCAGTCCAGTTCCAGCCAGACGACCGAGGAAGAGGACAGCAGCGGAGGGAAGAGAAGCGTGGAGGATCAGTCCTCGGATAAGACGAGCATTTATGAGCAGAACGCAGACGGGGCGTCCACGCCTTATGTGAGCAAAGAACTTGCCCCGGAAGTGGAGGGCGTGGTCGTGATTGCGGACGGCGGGGACAATGCGGTCGTGGCACAGAATATTACAGAAGCGGTCCAGGCATTATTCGGTGTGGAGGCGCATAAGATTAAAATAATGAAACGGGCTTAATACATAAAAGGAGGATCATAAGAGTGAAACGTTTGTTTAAGAAAAACCAGATTATCATTGCAACCCTTGCGGTCATGATCGCGGTGGCCGGATACCTCAACTATTCCGGCAGGCTGTTCGGGGATTCGCCTGACGGCACGGCGGAGGCAAATGCAGATCTGGCAAATCAGGAGCTTCTGGATATTTCCCAGGAAGACCTTGAGACAGGGACAGAGGACATTGAAAGCAATGACTCTGAGGCGGAGGGGACGCCCGGTGAAGCAGTGCTCACGAGCGGGACAGCCGAGACGACCGTGGCCCAGGCGAAAGTTACAAGAGAGCAGGTGCGCGCTCAGAATAAGGAAACCCTTCAGGGGATCATTGACAACACGAACCTGAGCGACGCGGAAAAGCAGTCAGCAGTAGACCAGATGGTACAGATGACACAGATTGCGGAGCAGGAAGCTGCAATCGAGACGCTCATGGCGTCAAAAGGATTCTCTGAGGCAGTGGTCAGCCTTGACGCGGATTCTGCGGATGTGGTGGTTAAGGCAGAGGAGCTGACAGACGCGAACCGGGCGCAGATTGAAGATATTGTGACAAGAAAAACGGAGATCGCGCCGGAAAATATTGTGATCACTCCGATCCACGAGTGAGGAAAAGAGAGGAATTTTTATATTGCGCGCAGTATAAAAAGCGAGTATAATAGCGTCGATGTAGGTCGGCGCTGTTATTTTTTGGCGCCAGTGAAAGCAGAGGTAAATTATGTCAGAAATTGTAAATGAGATAAAGAAAAGAAGAACATTTGCCATTATTTCCCACCCGGATGCCGGTAAGACGACCCTCACGGAGAAATTCCTTCTCTACGGCGGCGTGATTAACACCGCGGGATCCGTAAAGGGAAAGGCAACGGCAAAGCATGCGGTCTCGGACTGGATGGAGATCGAGAAGGAAAGAGGTATTTCAGTGACTTCTTCTGTGCTCCAGTTTAATTACGGCGGATATTGTATTAACATTCTGGATACGCCGGGGCATCAGGATTTCTCGGAGGATACCTACCGTACCCTGATGGCGGCGGACTCCGCGGTCATGGTGATCGACGCTTCGAAAGGCGTGGAGGCGCAGACAAGGAAGCTGTTCAAGGTCTGTGCCATGCGCCATATCCCGATCTTTACATTTATCAATAAGATGGACCGGGATGCAAAGGATACCTTTGACCTTTTGGATGATATTGAGAAGGAGCTGGGAATCCCGACCTGCCCGGTGAACTGGCCCATCGGGTCAGGAAAGGCATTCAAAGGTGTCTATGACCGGCAGAAAAAGGAAGTGGAGCTGTTCTCTGACACAAGAAAGGGAACTTCCATCGGAGAAGTGAAGAAAGTAGCGATCAACAATCCGGAAGTGGACTGGCTGATCGGGATAGAAGCAAAGGTAACTCTGAACGAGGAGATCGAGCTTTTGGACGGCGCGGCTGCTGAGTTTGACCAGGAACTCGTGGACAAGGGAGAACTCTCACCGGTATTTTTCGGCTCGGCGCTGACGAATTTCGGTGTGGAGACTTTTCTTCAGCATTTCCTTGCGATGACGACATCTCCGCTGCCCAGGATGTCTGACCACGGCGTGATCGATCCGATGACAGAGCCGGATTTCTCTGCATTTGTGTTTAAGATCCAGGCGAATATGAATAAGGCGCACAGGGACAGGATCGCGTTTATGAGGATCTGTTCCGGCGAGTTTGACGCCGGGATGACGGTATACCATGTCCAGGGCGGAAAGGATGTGCGTCTTTCTCAGCCACAGCAGATGATGGCAAGCGAGCGGAAGATCATCGATAAAGCTTACGGCGGGGACATCATCGGCGTGTTTGACCCGGGGATCTTCTCCATCGGTGACACCCTGACCACGTCAAAAGAAAAATTTGCGTACGAGGGCATCCCGACCTTCGCGCCTGAGCATTTCGCGAGAGTGCGCCAGGTGGATACGATGAAAAGAAAGCAGTTCGTCAAGGGGATCAATCAGATTGCCCAGGAGGGCGCGATCCAGATCTTCCAGGAATACAATACAGGAATGGAAGAGATCATTGTCGGCGTGGTAGGAGTTCTTCAGTTCGACGTGCTGAAATACCGCCTGAAAAACGAGTATAACGTGGAGATCATCCTTGAAAACCTTCCGTACGAGCATATCCGCTGGATCGAGAACGAGGAGATCGACCTGGATCATATCAGCGGAACTTCGGACATGAAGAAGATCAAGGACTTAAAAGACCGCCCGCTGCTCCTCTTTATCCACGAGTGGAGCATCCGCATGACCGTGGAACGCAACGAAGGACTGAAACTGTCAGAGTTCGGCCGTTAAGAGTCTGCCAAACTGCGAATGTGCATGGCAGACATACCTGTCTGAACTTTCCCTTTGCAAACAGTGGGATATTTGTTATAATAGGGAAAGAGATTAGACAAAACGGGAGGTTTTGAATATGGCAAAGGACGAGAGAAACACATATACGATACAGAACGACGCCAGTCTGGGTGAAGTGAAGATCGCGGATGAAGTTGTGGCGATCATAGCTGCGCTGGCAGCGACAGAAGTCGAAGGCGTTGCTTCTATGTCTGGGAATATTACCAATGAAGTGATCGGCAAGCTGGGGATCAAGAACCTGTCCAAAGGCGTGAAAGTGGACGTTCTTGAAGGTGTTGTCACTGTATCTCTTGCGCTGAACCTGAAATATGATTACAATATCATGGATGTTACAAGAAAGGTACAGGACAAGGTGAAAAACGCTGTCGAGAACATGACAGGGCTTGAAGTGGCTGACGTCAATATCAAAGTGGCAGGCGTTGAGATGGAGAAGCAGGATTAATCCTGTCTGCCGGACGGCCTTTGCACGATAAGGGATGTCGTAAGACATCCTTTTTCTATAAGTATCGGATATTATTTCCGTGATAAAAGAAAGGAATCAATATGATAAGGACAGAACTGAGGGAGCACATTTTTAAGATGCTGTTCCAGATCGAGTTTAACGATCCCGCAGACATGCCGGATCATCTGAAATACTATTTTGAAATGCTGGATGATGCAGCAGAAAAGGATAAGAAATATATTCAGGAAAAATACGAGGCTGTTGTCAGCCATGTGCCGGAGATTGATGAGCTCCTGAATGAAAATGCAAAGGGATGGAAGACCGGTCGGATGAACAAGGTTGATCTGACAATCTTAAGGCTGGCTGTCTATGAAATGAAATGGGACGAGGATATCCCGGACGGCGTTGCCATCAATGAGGCGGTAGAGCTGGCGAAGCGTTTCGGCGGTGACAGCAGTTCATCGTTTGTAAACGGAATCCTCGGAAAGCTGGCAAGCCGGGAGTCCTGAGAATGAAAAATGTCTATACGGTAAAGCAGGTTAATTCCTATATTAAAAATATGTTCACACAGGATTTTATGCTGAACCGGATCTATGTAAAGGGTGAAGTCTCCAACTGTAAATACCACACATCAGGACATATTTATTTTTCCCTGAAAGATGAGTCTGGCACGATTGCCTGCGTTATGTTCGCAGGATCAAGGGCGGGACTCTCCTTTCGGATGCAGGAAGGACATCAGGTGATCGTCCTCGGCTCGGTGAGTGTCTATGAGCGGGACGGGAAATACCAGCTCTATGCAAAGGAGATCGTACAAGATGGCGTGGGGGCGCTGTATGAACGCTTCGAAGCGTTGAAAATGGAGCTGGCCGAGATGGGCATGTTCGCTCCGGAATACAAACAGCCGATCCCCAAATACGTGCATACCGTGGGGATCGTTACAGCCCCTGCGGGCGCGGCGGTAAGGGACATTATCAATATTGCCGGGAGGCGGAATCCTTATGTGCAGCTTATCCTGTATCCCGCGCAGGTTCAGGGAGAGGGCGCGGCAGAGAGTGTGGCGGCAGGAATACGCGCGCTGGAAAAGAAGCAGGTAGATGTTATCATTGTCGGACGCGGCGGAGGAAGTATTGAGGATCTGTGGGCATTTAACGAGGAGACCGTGGCTCGGGCTATTTTTGACTGTACTGTACCGGTCATCTCTGCGGTGGGACATGAGACGGATACGACCATTTCTGATTTCGTGGCAGATCTCCGGGCACCGACGCCTTCAGCAGCGGCAGAATTGGCGGTATATGATATCCGGGAAGTAAGA
This sequence comes from Candidatus Mediterraneibacter stercorigallinarum, assembly GCA_019116185.1. Lineage (GTDB taxonomy): Bacteria > Bacillota > Clostridia > Lachnospirales > Lachnospiraceae > Mediterraneibacter > Mediterraneibacter stercorigallinarum. The sequence continues at coordinate 18,946 of DXCD01000028.1, read as the reverse complement.
GAGCGTCTGCTGGCGTACAGGGAAGATTTCCGGCGGACAATCCGCCTTGGGACAGAGAAGAGAAGGAAGCTGCTGGAACACGCGGCGCTGCGGCTGAAACTTGCCCATCCCCGGCAGAGGCTGAATGAAAGCCGACAGTACGCGGCTGATCTGGAGACGAGGATACGCGCTCGGATGGAAGAGCGCATGACAGCGGAAAAGCACCGTCTGGCGCTGTGTGTGGAGAAAATGAAAGGATTGTCTCCCCTGCTGAAATTAAGCCAGGGATACTCCTATGTACAGACAGCTGAGGGAGAAAATATAAAGAGTATTTCCCAGGCAGAGAAAGGGGACTCCCTTGATATCTATGTGTGTGACGGAAGGGTAAAAGCGCAGGTGATATCAACTGAGCCTGTTTCCTATCCGGAAGGGCAGGCGTGAGACAAGGAGAAGCCTGCGACAGAGGGGACGTCTGCAGCGGTATAAAAGTGAAAGAGGCGGATCAGCTGCAAAGCAGCAGGAACAGCAAGGAGGAATGCTTGGAAATGGCAGATCATACAGAGAACATGAAAACAGTGGAAGCTGAAAGCAGACAGAGTCTTGAAGAGATGTTTGCCCAGCTTGAGGATGTGATCGCGGAGATGGAGGAAGACGGAATCTCCCTGGAACATTCTTTTGATCTTTACAATAAAGGCATGGGACTTTTAAAAGAGTGCAGCAAGTCGATCGACGAGGTGGAAAAGAAAGTGCTCATTCTGGACGAGGATGGAGAAACACATGAATTTTAAAGACGAATATCAGAAACGGATCAAATATATTGAAAGTGTATTAACAAAGTATCTTCCAAAGCAGGAAGGATATCAGAAGATCATCATGGAGGCAATGGAGTACAGCCTTATGGCGGGAGGAAAGCGTCTGCGTCCTATGCTGATGCTGGAAACCTTCCACCTGTTCGGCGGGGAGGGCGAGATCATAGAGCCGTTCATGGCGGCGATCGAGATGATCCACACGTATTCCCTGGTCCATGATGACCTGCCTGCCATGGATAATGACGAGTACCGCCGCGGAAGGAAGACGACCCATGTGGTATATGGAGAAGATATGGGGATTCTTGCCGGTGACGCGCTTTTAAACTATGCCTTTGAGACCGCATGCCGCGCGTTTGACATTGCGCCGGACAACAGCAGGCGCATTGGGGAAGCGCTCAAGATTCTGTCAGGAAAAGCGGGGATCTACGGCATGATCGGTGGTCAGGTGGTGGATGTGAAAGAGTCGGGGCACAGCCTGACAGGGGATATGCTGGACTTTATCTACCGGCTGAAGACAAGCGCCCTGATCGAGTCGTCAATGATGATCGGCGCAGCGCTCGCGGGGGCAGAGCCCGAGGAGATCAGCAGAATGGAGAAGATCGCCCGAGGGATCGGGCTGGCATTTCAGATTCAGGATGATATCCTTGATGTAACGAGTACGACAGAGGTGTTGGGGAAACCGGTACACAGTGACGAAAAGAATGAGAAGACCACTTATGTGACATGGAAAGGTCTGGAAGGGGCGAGAGAAGAGGTGTCGCGTATGACGGATGAAGCTGTCTGCGAGCTGCATGTGATCCGGGAAGACGGCGGATTCCTTCAAGAACTTCTGAAGAGTCTTGTGTACAGGGAAAAATAAGGGGGACCATTATGGTGCTTGATAAAATCCGGAAGGAAAATGATATAAAGAAGCTGGACGAAGAACAGCTGAAAGAGCTGGCTGATGAGATCCGGCAGTTCCTGATTGAGAAGATCAGCAGGACGGGAGGGCATCTGGCGTCTAATCTGGGAGTTGTGGAACTGACGATGGCGCTTCATCTCACCCTGAATTTCCCGGAGGATAAGCTGATATGGGATGTGGGCCATCAGTCTTATACACATAAGCTGCTCACCGGGAGAAAAGACGGGTTTGACGATCTGCGCAAATATGGAGGCATGAGCGGTTTCCCGAAGAGAAAGGAAAGCCCCTGCGATGCTTTTGACACAGGACACAGTTCTACGTCGATCTCTGCGGGGCTGGGCTACGTGGCAGCAAGAGAACTTCTGGGGGAGGAACACAGTGTCGTGTCCGTGATCGGCGACGGGTCTCTGACAGGCGGCATGGCATACGAGGCGCTCAATAACGCGTCACGGCTGAAGAGTAATTTTATTATCGTCCTCAATGACAATAATATGTCTATATCCGAGAATGTGGGAGGAATGTCAAAATATTTAAACGGGCTGCGGACCGCGCAGGCGTATACAGAACTGAAAAAAGGCGTGGAGGATACCCTGAAGAGGATTCCGGGCAGAGGAGACCGGATTGTCAGCCAGATCCGAAAGACAAAGAGCGGGATTAAACAGCTCTTTGTGCCGGGAATGTTCTTTGAAGATATGGACATTACTTATCTCGGCCCGGTGGATGGACATGACATCCGGAAACTGGTGAAGGTGCTTCGAGAGGCAAAACGGGTAGATCACGCGGTCCTTGTCCACGTGATCACAAAGAAGGGCAAGGGGTATGCTCCGGCAGAGGAGAACCCGGCAAAATTCCACGGGCTGGGACCCTTTGATATTGAGACAGGCGAACCAAAGGAAGCGGGAGGGCCGGACAGCTATACACAAGTATTCTCAAAGGTACTGCTCGATATTGCAAAGCGGGATGAGAAAGTGGCGGCAATCACAGCCGCGATGGCAGACGGTACAGGACTGGCGGCCTTTGCAAAACGCTTTCCTCAGAGATTTTTTGATGTGGGGATTGCAGAGGAACATGCGATGACTTTTGCGGCAGGGCTTGCCGCAGGCGGGATGAAGCCGGTATTCGCGGTATATTCGTCCTTCCTTCAAAGGGCATATGACCAGGCTCTTCATGATGTCTGCCTTCAGGATCTGCCTGTTGTGATCGCGGTAGACCGCGCCGGGCTTGTAGGGAGTGATGGCGAGACGCATCAGGGCGTGTTTGACCTCTCTTTTCTGACAACTATCCCGAATATGACAGTCATCTCTCCGAAGAACCGCTGGGAAATGGCGGACATGCTCCGGTTTGCGATGGATTTCCGGCATCCTGTTGCAATCCGTTATCCCAGGGGCGCCGCGTATGAGGGAATGAGACAGTTCAGGGCTCCTATCGAATATGGAAAGAGTGAAGTGATCTATGAGGAAGAAGATATTGCCATTATTTTTGTGGGGCATATGGCAGAACTGGCAGACAGTGTCCGCCGCAGCCTGAAAGCGACGGGATACAACTGCAGTCTTATCAATGCGCGGTTTGTCAAGCCGCTTGATGAGAAGCTGCTGGAAGAACTGGCGAAAGACCATGAATTATTCGTGACCATTGAAGAAAATGTGATAACGGGGGGATTTGGAGAACAGGTTATGGATTATGTCTCCAGGGCTGCTCTTGACGTACAGGTCCGCAATATCGGCATATCAGATGAATATGTAGAGCACGGCAATGTAGAAGTCCTGAGGAAAGAGGTCGGACTGGACAGGGATACAATTGCAAAACAGGCGGTCTCTGACTATTTGAGGATCATGGAAAACAGGAAAAAGGAAAAGTAACATGAAAGAACGATTGGATGTAATGCTTGTAAAGAGAAATCTGGCTGAGTCGAGAGAAAAGGCAAAGGCGGTTATCATGTCCGGAAATGTGTTCGTGGACGGCCAGAGAGAGGATAAGGCGGGAAGCACATTTTCACCGGATGTCAATATCGAGGTCAGGGGACATACCCTCCCCTATGTAAGCCGGGGCGGGCTGAAACTTGAAAAAGCGCTCGCTAATTTTGACGTGGATGTAAAGGACTGCGTGTGTACGGATGTCGGATCTTCCACAGGAGGTTTCACGGACTGCATGCTTCAGAATGGAGCAAAAAAGGTATATGCCATTGATGTGGGCAGGGGACAGCTTGACTGGAAGCTTCGGAATGATCCCCGGGTGGTCTGCATGGAGAAGACGAACATCCGCTATGTCACCCCGGAAGATATCGGGGAGCCGGTGGATTTTTCATCTATTGATGTATCCTTTATTTCGTTGACAAAAGTGCTGGAACCGATCCGGGCTTACCTGAAGGATGACGGGCAGATCGTGGCTCTTATCAAGCCTCAGTTCGAGGCGGGAAGAGAGAAAGTCGGGAAAAAGGGCGTGGTCAGAGAGAAGAGCACGCACAGGGAAGTGATCAGGAAAGTAATGGATTATGCGCAGAGCATCGGATTTGATCTTTGTGCCCTTGAGTTCTCTCCGATCAAAGGACCGGAAGGAAATATTGAATACCTGATCCACCTGAAGAAATGCAGTGGTGCTGAAGGGATTAATAAAGGGATCGATCCGGATGCCGTGGTTGAACAGGCATTCGCAGAACTGGCAAAATAAGGCAGCGCGAGGTGTGAGATGGATTGCTTTTATATCATTACGAATAAACTGAAAGACAAAGATTATAAGATTACGAATGAGATCCGAAAATATATTGAGGAACACGGAAAAAACTGTTTCCTTTCTGAGAAAGACGGGGAAGGGCATATCATACCCGGGACGGTGCCGGAAGAAGCGCAGTGCGGTCTTGTTCTGGGCGGCGATGGAACTCTGATCAGGGCGGTACGGGATCTTGGAGAAAGAAGCCTGCCCCTCCTGGGCATTAATCTCGGGACTCTGGGGTATCTGGCAGATGTGGAACTGAAAGATTTCAGAGAAGCGCTGGACCGCCTTTTTGACGGGGCGCCGGATATAGAGGAACGGATGATGCTGGAGGGAGAATTCCGCAGTTCCAGAAAAGACATTGCAATGAATGATATTGTTCTGGCAAGGGAAGGCAAGGTCCGGATCGTCAGTTTTAATATTTATGTAAATGGAACTTTGCTCAACACATACCATGCGGACGGAGTGATCCTCTCTACTCCAACGGGGAGTACGGGATATAATCTTTCCGCTGGGGGACCGGTGGTGGAACCCACTGCCCAGATGATCGTGATTACGCCGATCTGCTCTCACGCGCTCAATACGAGCAGTGTAGTACTCTCGGCCGATGATCTCATTGAAGTAGAGATATGCGAGGGCCGTTACGGAAGACAGGAACAGGTGTCGCTCTGTTTTGACGGGGCAGAGCAGACAACACTTGTCACGGGAGAGAAAGTCTGCATCAGACGTGCAGATCAGACTGCGAAGCTGGTTAAGCTGAGCAGAGAAAGCTTCATGAAAACGATGCGCAGAAAGATGAAAGGAAATTAGGAAAATGAAAGTCAGCCGGCATGCAAAAATCATTGAACTGATCAGTCAGTATGACATTGAAACACAGGAAGAACTGGCGGAGTATCTGAATAAGGCCGGATTTAAGGTGACACAGGCCACAGTTTCCAGAGATATCCGCGATCTTAAGCTCACAAAAGTGTCTGAGGGCGGAGGAAAACAAAAGTATGTAATACACAGGCAGGAAGAGCCGGGCATGAGCGAGAAATATATGCGCGTGCTTAGAGACGGCTATGTGTCAATGGATATGGCCCAGAATATCCTTGTTATCAAGACCGTGTCCGGCATGGCGATGGCGGTTGCCGTAGCTCTGGATTCTATGAAGTGGAACGAAGTTGTAGGCTGTATTGCAGGGGACGACACGATCATGTGCGCGATCCGCACGGTAGAGGATACAGCGGCAGTGATGGACAAGATACACAAGATTGTTTCAAAAGGGGAATAGACAGGGATATGTTACAGAATCTGCATGTAAAAAATCTGGCGCTCATCGATGAGACAGAAGTGGATTTCGGTCCCGGGCTTAACATTCTTACAGGAGAGACCGGCGCGGGGAAATCGATCCTTTTGGGATCAGTCGGGCTTGCGCTGGGAGCGCGGTACAGCGCGGATATGCTGAGGAACGGAGCGGGAAGCGGGATTGTGGAGCTTACCTTTTCTGTAGAGGATGAAAGGCTGAGAAAAAAGCTTGAGGCTATGGATATTTTTCCGGAGGGCGATACCGTCACCTTGAGCCGCAGGCTGATGGAAGGCAGAAGTGTCAGCCGGATCAACGGCGAGACGGTAAATATGGCAGTCTTAAGGGATGTGGCGAGCATGCTGATCGATATCCATGGACAGCATGACAATCAGACGCTCCTGCACAGGAAGAACCATCTTGCCCTGCTGGACCTGTACGCCGGCAGCGAGATCCGCCCGGTCAAGAAAGAGATGGGGGAAAGCTACCGGAAATATCAGGAAATCTGCCGTCAGGAAGAAGCTTCAGCTCTGGACGAAGAAGGCAGAAGAAGGGAACTCTCACTGGCTGAGTTTGAGGTAAATGAGATCGAGGAGGCTGCTCTCGTACCCGGGGAAGATGAGGAGCTGGAGGAACTCTACCGGAGGATGACAGAGAGCCGGAAGATCACTGAGGCAGTGGCTGAGACCTACCGCTATACGTGCGAGGATACAGGCGGTAATGCCAGCGACTGCTTGAGCAGGGCGATCCGCGCGTTTCAGGATGCCGCTGAATTTGACGAGACCGGCGCGCAGCTGTACAGCCAGCTGCTTGACGCGGACAGCCTTCTCAATGATTTTAACCGGGAACTCTCTGAATATGCGAAGAGTTTTGAATTTTCCGAGGAGGAATACAAAGAAACAGAAGACAGGCTAAACCTGATCAATCATTTAAAAGCAAAATATGGAAATTCTGTCAAAGAGATCCTTGCATACTGCGAGACTAAAAAAGAGAGAATAGAAGAGATGAGAGATTATGATTCTTTCAGAGAGAGACTTCAGGAGGAAAAGAGAATTGCTCTGGCTGAAGTACAGGATGTGACAGAAAGGCTCCATCAGATCCGTGAGAAATACGCATCCGTATTTGCGGACGCGATCCGGGCGCAGATGGCCGAACTGAATTTCCTGGATACAAGACTGGAACTGCGGATCACTGACAGCGGGCATTACAGTGCAAACGGAAGGGATGACGCGGAGTTCTATCTCGCGTTAAATCCGGGAGAGCCCATGAAAGCACTTGGTAATATCGCGTCCGGCGGCGAGCTCTCTCGTATCATGCTCGCTTTGAAGGCCGTGCTGGCGGATGAGGAAGATACGCCGACCCTTATTTTTGACGAGATTGATGCCGGCATATCCGGGATCACAGCGGGAAAGGTGGCGGAGAAGCTGCGGCTGATCGGGAAGAGCCGGCAGGTGATCTGTATCACTCATCTGCCCCAGATTGCGGCGGCAGCGGATGTTCATTTTGTAATCAAAAAAGAAGCAGAAGATAATTCCGTGCAGACGAGGATCCATCTGCTCGATGAAGAAGAATCTGTGGGCGAGCTTGCGCGGCTTCTCGGAGGAGCCAGCGTGACAGAACATATCAGAGAAAGTGCGAAAGAGATGAAAGAATTGGCAAAGAGTGAAATATAATACCAGTGTGAAAAGGCGGCTGCCCACACATACTAGAAACGGATACGGCGCAGGTATCCGTTTTCTTTTTACCTTTATGACAGAAAGGAAGTGAAAGTGTGGTGGAAAGCCGGAAATACAGGGTATATTTGTCGATGCTCCTGGTATCAGCTGTCATCGCGGGCGCGGCGGGATGGATTTGCGCGCAGATACAGTCGGGAAAGTCTCTGTTTCAGCAGGCGGAGGCAAGCACGGAGACAGTCTCCGGCAATACGGTGCTCCTGGGTGGAATGCCGGTGGGGATCTATATGGAGACAGACGGTGTGATGGTGCTCAGCACCGAGCAGATCCAGGGTATTGACGGAAAAGAATACGAGCCGGCCGCCAATCTGGTGCGGTCAGGGGATTATATCACGGCAGTCGATCATCAGGAAATATCAGGCAAGAAAGATCTGTTGGAAGCAGTGGAAGAAATCTCCGATGACAGTGTGGTCCTTACCGTCCGCCGTGGAGATGAGATGATGGATGTAAAAATAAGCCCGGTGGAGTATGCTCCAAGCCAATACCGGCTCGGAATCTGGGTAAGGGATAATGTGCAGGGCCTGGGGACTGTTACTTTCCTGACTGATAAAAGCCGATTTGGGGCGCTCGGCCACGGGATTCATGATACTGATACAAATGTGCTTATGTCTATATCTGACGGAACGGTATACCGCACCAGCATACAGGATATCATACGAGGCACTGACGGGGCTCCGGGAAGCATGGAAGGGATTATTGTATATAATAATTACAATGTGCTTGGGACGATAGATAAGAATACGGAAGCGGGAATATATGGCTCTATAGAGCAGATTGATGAATTGTTTGAAGAGCAGATTCCCATTGAGACTGCTGCAAAAGAAGAGATCGTGACAGGTCCGGCGACAATTCGGTGTTATATCGAAAATGAATTAAAGGAATATGAGATACAGGTGACAGATATCGACATGTCAGGTTCTGAGATCAACAAAGGGCTTGTTATCCGGGTAACAGACCCGGAACTTCTGGAAAAAACAGGGGGAATCATCCAGGGAATGAGCGGCAGCCCGATCATACAGAACGGGAAGCTGATAGGAGCAGTGACACATGTGTTCGTGCAGGATTCGACAATGGGATATGGGATATTTATAGAGAATATGATGAGCCAGGTCGAATAATCTGAAATGTCGAAAAGTATGTCGAATTAGAGCTACAAAATCTCCTTGATTCTGCAATCTGACACAAGATATAATAAGCGAGTGGCGTTTCACGGACGATTCTCAGATATAAAGGAGAGAAGAGGATGGAACATTTAAGTGTTGCCATAGCCGATGATAACCAGAGGATCCTTGACATGCTGGGAGATATTATCAGCACGGACAAGGATCTGGACCTTGTCGGCAAGGCAAAAAATGGTGAGGAGATGTGTCAGATCATCAAAGACAGACAGCCTGATGTTGTCCTTCTCGATCTGATCATGCCGAAAATGGACGGACTGACAGTGATGGACCAGGTAAATCATGGGAATCCTGGCAGCAAACGCCCATATTTTATCGTAATTACGGCGGTAGGGCAGGAAAGAATTACAGAAGATGCCTTCAACAAAGGGGCAAATTACTATGTCATGAAGCCGTTCAACAATGATATGCTGCTTGACAGGATAAAATCAGTGACAAAAATGTTCCGGGGATACGAAAAGAAAGAGGAAAGCAGAACTGGGGAAAAGGTACAGGCGGGAAGCCTGGAGAACCGTGTGACAAACATGCTCCATGAGATAGGGATTCCGGCTCACATCAAAGGATACCACTATCTTCGGGATGCGATCATTATGGCGGTGAACGATATGGATGTGCTCAATGCCATCACCAAGATCCTTTATCCGACAGTTGCGAAGAAATACCAGACCACATCAAGCCGTGTGGAGAGGGCGATCCGGCATGCAATTGAGGTTGCATGGAGCAGGGGAAAGCTGGATACACTCGATGAACTGTTCGGATATACGGTGAGCACAGGCAAGGGGAAACCGACAAATTCAGAGTTCATCGCTCTGATCGCGGACACGATTCAGCTGGAATACAAGCATGGAGGCGCCGGGAGCTGAAAAATAAATCCTTTGCATTATAGAGGAAATAAGGTATAATATACAATAATGAAAAGCCTTTCGGCGATTAATGCAGAAAATGGAGGATCGAAAGTTATGAAAAACATTTTATTTGCTTCTTCAGAGTGTGTGCCTTTTATCAAGACCGGCGGACTTGCGGACGTTGTCGGTTCACTTCCTAAGGAATTTGACAAGGCCAGATATGATGTGCGCGTTGTCATCCCGAATTACACATGCATGAAACAGGAGTGGAAGGAGAAGCTGGAGTATGTCACCCATTTTTATATGGACATTGCCGGACAGAATCAGTATGTCGGAGTGTTGAAGACAGTACTCAATGATATTACTTTCTACTTTATTGACAATGAGCATTATTTCAGCGGCTTTGCTCTGTATGACGGCGATCCGAAATGGAATATCGAGAAATTTGCATTCTTTTCAAAAGCAGTCTTAAGCATCCTTCCGGTTATCGGATTTCGTCCGGATCTTATTCACTGCCATGACTGGCAGACAGGACTGATCCCTGTTTACCTGGATAATTTCAGATATCTTGGAGAATATTACCGCGGGATCAAGACGGTTATGACAATACATAACCTGAAATTCCAGGGAGTTTGGGACACAAAGACTGTGAGAGGAATCACCGGCCTTCCGGAATATTATTTCGTTCCGGATAAAATGGAGGCATACAAAGATGCTAACCTGCTGAAGGGCGGCATCGTATACGCGGATAAAGTGACGACTGTGAGCAACAGCTATGCGGATGAGATCAAGACTCCGTTCTATGGAGAAGGGCTGGATGGTCTGATGTCGGCAAGATCTAATGACCTGCGCGGCATTGTGAACGGTCTGGATTACGATGACTGGAATCCGGAGACTGACTGGAGGATCGCAAAGAACTTTACGATCGAGAATTTCCGAAAGAATAAACCGCTCAACAAGACAGCTCTCCAAGAAGAACTCGGCCTTACAGTGGATCCGAAGACCATGCTGATCGGTATGGTGTCAAGACTGACAGATCAGAAAGGCTTTGATCTGGTAGATTATATAATGGATGAACTCTGCCAGGATGCAGTACAGATCGTTGTACTCGGAACAGGGGATGTAAAATATGAGAATATGTTCCGTCATTTTGCATGGAAGTATTCGGGAAAGGTATCAGCGAACATCTATTATTCAGATGAGCTTTCACACAAAATTTATGCGTCATGTGACGCGTTCCTGATGCCGTCGCTCTTTGAGCCGTGCGGACTGAGCCAGCTCATGAGCCTGCGCTACGGCACGCTCCCGATCGTGCGTGAGACAGGTGGACTTAAAGATACTGTACAGGCGTACAATGAATATGAAAAGACCGGAACAGGGTTCAGTTTCTGTAATTATAATGCACATGAGATGCTGAATACTGTCCGTTATGCCGAGAGGATCTATTACGATAAGAAGAGAGACTGGAATAAGATCGTAGAGCGCGCCATGAGCCAGGATTTCTCATGGAAGACATCTGCGGGGCAGTACGAAGATCTTTACAAGGAACTGATCGGCGAATAAACGAACAATACAACAGAAGAGACAGGAGATTTTTGACCGGATGAAGATAATTGACAGACTGAAAGAAGATGGTATACATATTTCGCTTGAAGTATTTCCGCCAAAGACAGATGCAGGATATGACAAGGTTGTTACAGCAGTAGACGCCATAGCCGGTTTGAACCCGGCGTTTATCAGTGTTACATACGGAGCCGGGGGCGGCACGAGCAAAAACACAGCAAAGATCGCTTCTCATATTAAAGATGATTTGAATGTGCTGAGCCTGGCGCATCTGACATGTGCTTCCTCCACAAAAGAAGAAGTACGGAAGGTGATCGGAGAATTAAAGGAACAGGGAATCGAGAATATCCTTGCCCTGCGGGGTGATATCCCTGAAGGAATGTCTTTTCCTGATACAGACAGGTTCCGTTATGCATATGAACTGATCGAAGAGATCAAAAAGCACGGGGATTTCTGTATCGGCGCTGCATGCTATCCGGAGGGACATGTGGAGAATGAGCACAAGGAAGATGATATCCGATATCTGAAACAAAAAGTAGACAGCGGGGTTGATTTCCTGACAACCCAGATGTTTTTTGACAATGACATTCACTATAACTTCCTGTACCGGATCCGGGAAGCCGGGATCACTGTGCCGGTGCTTCCGGGGATCATGCCCATTACAAGCGCTTCGCAGATGAAGAAGAGCCAGGAACTTTCAGGAACTGTATTCCCCAGAAGATTCCTTGCGATCCTGGACCGGTTCGGCGGTTCTCCGGCAGCGATGAAGCAGGCGGGGATTGCGTATGCTACGGATCAGATCATAGACCTGCTGGCCAACGGCATAAAGAATATCCACATCTATACCATGAATAAACCGGATGTGGCGGCAGCAATTCTGGGAAATCTCTCAGAGATCATAAAGGCTTAGGGGAAATATATGGAGAGACGGATAAAAGAAGCCGTCCGATATCTTGGATATGGAAGAAATGCGGCAGATGAGAAAACATTGGCGCTGATCAAGGATGCTTTCGCAGAACTGGAGCGGACGGCGGCGCCAAGGTCGGTCTGCCGTATTTTTGATGTGGACCAGACGAAGGACGGCAGAATCATGATCGGAAATATGGAGATTGACAGCGTCAGCTTAAGCAGGAACTTGAAAGGCTGCGCAAAGGCAGTGCTCTTTGGCGCGACTCTGGGAGCCGGAACAGACCAGCTGATCAGACGCGCGTCAGTGTCAGATATGGCAAAGGCAGTGATCATGCAGGCATGCGCTGCCGCATTTCTTGAAGAGTACTGCGACGAAGAACAGCTCAGGATCGGCAGGGAGATGGAAGATCAGGGACTGTATCTGCGCCCCAGATTCAGCCCGGGATACGGAGACTTTGACATCCGTTATCAGGAGCCGCTTATGCGGATTCTGGACTGCGCGAAGAGTATCGGGCTTACCATGACGGACAGTTTTATGATGACACCGACAAAATCAGTGACAGCCGTTATCGGGGCAAGCCCTGTAAAAGAGAGATGCCCGATTGCCGGATGCGAGGCATGCGGCAAGAAAGACTGCGAGTACAGAAGATGATGACACAGGAGATAATGAACAGCAGAAAGGATGAATCTATGCTCAGAGAACGACTTGGAAAAGAACTCTTATATTTTGACGGCGGCATGGGAACCCTGCTCCAGGAGAAGGGGCTTGCTCCCGGCGAGCTGCCGGAAATGTGGAATGTTACCCATCCGGAGGAGATCACGGAGATACACAGACTGTACATCGAGGCTGGCAGTGATATTGTGCTCACAAATACATTCGGGGCAAATGCCCTTAAGTTCCATGATGACCAGTGCTCGTTAAAAGAAATCGTTGAACAGGCGGTCAGCCATGTGAAAACAGCGATCCGTGAGGCTGGAAACGGCCGGAAGATATATACTGCGCTTGATGTCGGCCCTACAGGGAAATTGTTAAAACCCATGGGAGACCTGGATTTTGAGTCTGCTTATGATGCGTTTCGTGAAGTGATGATCATTGGAGAGGAGGCGGGAGCTGACCTGATCCATATCGAGACCATGAGTGATACATACGAGCTCAAGGCAGCCGTACTGGCGGCGAAGGAGAATACATCCCTGCCCGTGTTCGCAACGGCTATCTTCGATGAACGGCGCAAGCTTTTGACAGGCGCGGATGTTCCGTCGGTCGTGGCGCTTCTTGAAGGTCTGCGGGTTGATGCGCTGGGGATCAACTGCGGCATGGGACCGGAGCAGATGCTGCCGGTGCTGGAAGAGATGCTCCGTTATTCTTCTCTGCCGGTGATCGTGAAACCGAATGCGGGACTTCCTCAGCAGAGAGATGGGAAGACCTGTTATGACGTAGTGCCGGAAGAGTTTGCGCGGCTCATGAAGCAGATCACAGAAATGGGAGCTTCTGTCATTGGCGGATGCTGCGGGACAACCCCGGATCACATCCGCGCAATGAAAGCGCTTTGTCAGGGCATAGAGATCCGGCCGGTTACAGAGAAAGAATACACGGTCGTATCTTCCTACGGGAAGAGTGTCTTTCTCGGGAACAGCGGGGATATGCAGTTTGGTTCCAGGATTATCGGCGAGCGGATCAACCCGACCGGAAAGAAACGTTTTAAGCAGGCGCTTAAGGAGCATGACCTGGACTATATTTTAAGGGAGGGGATTACCCAGCAGGACAATGGCGCACATATACTGGACGTGAACGTCGGACTTCCTGATATCGATGAGCCTGCTCTGATGAAAGAAGTGATACAGGAGCTCCAGAGTGTTGTCAATCTGCCTCTTCAGATTGACACTGTTGACACGGAGGCCATGGAGAATGCCCTGCGCGTTTATAACGGAAAAGCAATGGTGAACTCCGTCAGCGGCAAGCAGGAGTCCATGGACAGTGTGTTCCCTCTGATCCGGAAATACGGAGGCGTTGTCATCGGTCTCACTCTGGATGAAGACGGAATCCCTGCTGACGCGGACGGCAGGATACGCATTGCGGAAAAGATCATCAGTGAAGCGGCAAAATACGGAATTCAGAAGAAGGATATCGTAATCGACGCACTTGCCATGACGATCAGCTCTGAGCCGGAAGGGGCAAAGGTGACGCTGGAGACTCTGCGCCGGCTGAGGGACGAGATAAAGGTAAATACAGCGCTGGGGGTATCTAATATATCCTTTGGGCTGCCCAGCCGTCCGGTCATTAATTCTGTTTTTTACACAATGGCCATGATGAACGGGCTGAGCGCGGGGATCATCAATCCGTCTTCAGAGGATATGATGAAAGCCTGGTATGCCTATCATGCACTGATGAATCTGGATGCGAACTGCGGGCAGTATATCAGCAGGTACAGCACTGCATCGGCAGGAGACACGGCGACAGCTCCGGCATCTGTATCCGGCGCGGCGGATCTGACGCTTGCCGCGGCGATTGAGAAAGGGCTAAAAGACGACGCACATGCCATTACAGTCAGTCTGGCAGAGGCTAAAGCGCCGCTGGCCATAATCAATGAAGAATTAATCCCTGCCCTGAACCGTGTGGGTGAAGGCTTTGAAAAAGGGACGGTATTCCTTCCTCAGCTCCTTATGAGCGCGGAGGCGGCAAAGAGCGCATTTGCGGTTTTAAAGGAAAAGATGGATAAAAGCGGCGAGGTCCGGGAAAAGAAAGGGACAATTGTCATTGCAACGGTGAAAGGAGATATCCATGACATCGGTAAGAATATCGTCAAGGTACTTCTGGAGAATTACAGCTTTGACGTGATTGACCTGGGGAAGGATGTACCGCCTCAAAAGATTGCGGACACCGTGATTGAGAAGGGAATCCGCCTCGTTGGTCTGAGTGCGCTCATGACAACAACAGTAGTAAGTATGGAAGAGACGATCCGGCTGCTTCGGGAAAAAGCTCCCGGATGCCGTGTCATGGTTGGCGGAGCTGTGCTGAATCAGGAATACGCGGACATGATCGGCGCTGATTTTTACGGAAAGGACGCCATGCAGTCCGTCCACTATGCACAGTCAGTATTTGCTGACAGCGGCCCGCAGGATTAAAGGAAATATATTATAATGGATCCCCTGTATTGTTCTAAAAATAATACAGGGGATTGTTAAAAATATGACTGGGAAATTTGCAGTATACATGGTATCATTAAAAGCAGAGAAAGCGTGCCATATGGCGCGATTTACAACAGAGAGGAAAATGTTAGGAGGGAAAATTGTGAGGTACGCAGACGCAAATGTAATCAAGATCAAACATGAGGTTCTGGAGTCAGTGGCAAGGCTGGCTTTTGCCGGTGAATTGGAAGAGAGGAAGGATGAGATTCCGTTCAAGCTGATCCCCGGTCCAACCGCGCAGTTCCGCTGCTGTATCTACAAAGAAAGGGAGATTATCAGACAGAGGGTACGCCTTGCAGAAGGAAAGGCACCGGGAATTACTGATGATGGGAATGTAATACAGGTTATAAGCTCTGCCTGCGAAGACTGTCCGATCTCCAGCTATATTGTTACAGAAAACTGTCAGAATTGTATCGGAAAAGCATGTATCAATGCCTGTAAGTTCGGGGCGATCGAGCCGGGGCGCACACGCACTCATATCGATGCGTCAAAATGCAAAGAATGCGGAAAATGTGCGGAGGCCTGTCCATACAATGCGATCGCTTATCTGAAGAGACCGTGTAAATTCAGCTGCCCGGTGGATGCGATTTCTTATGATGAGTACGGTATTTCCATAATTAATGAAGAGAAATGTATCCGCTGCGGTAAGTGCATCCACAGCTGTCCGTTTGGCGCCATCGGATCAAAGACATGGATCGTGGATGTGATTAAAGCGCTCAAATCCGGGAAACGGGTATACGCAATGCTGGCGCCCGCGACAGAAGGACAGTTCGGCGAAGAGATTACCATGGCGAGCTGGCGAAAAGCCATGCTGGATCTCGGATTTACAGAGTTCGTTGAAGTAGGGCTGGGCGGAGATCTTACAGCGAAGTATGAGGCAGAAGAGTGGAGAGAAGCATACGAGGAAGGAAAGAAGAAAGTGACTTCCTGCTGTCCGGGATTCGTAAATATGGTGCGCAGGCATTACCCGGAACTGAACGACGCGGTATCCACTACAGTCTCTCCGATGTGCGCGGTGTCCCGTCTGATCAAGGCAAAAGATCCGGAAGCAGTGACAGTATTTATCGGTCCCTGCCTTGCGAAGAAATCCGAAGTGGTGGATCAGAAGATCGAGGGGAATGCAGATTATGTGCTGACATACAGCGAGATCCGCGCAATGATGCGAGCAAAAGACGTGGTCCTGGAACCGGTGAAGGATACATACCAGGAAGCGTCTGTATTTGGCAAGAGATTCGGAAATTCCGGCGGCGTGGCAGCGGCAGTTCAGGAGAGTCTGAAAGAATCCGGAAATGACATTGATGTCAAAGTCTGCAAGGCGAATGGAGCGGCTGAGTGTAAGAAGGCACTCCTCCTCATGAAAGTAGGAAGGCTGCCAGAGGACTTTATTGAAGGAATGGCATGTGACGGCGGCTGCGTAGGCGGCCCGAGTTCCTTCAAGGATCAGATGCTTGCCAAGAAGTCAAGGGATACACTGATCAAAAAGGCAGATAACAGAGGAATATATTCGAATCTGAGCAACTATGACGAAGAATCCTTCTCAATGCACAGATAAGCCTTATTTATCACAGGAAAATCAAAATATCAGAGGGAGCATACGATGATGGAACTGAACATGAGAGGATTACAGACACCGGTGAGGGCAATCAGGAGACAGGTATTTACAGAAGTGGCAAAGCTGGGATTCAAGGCGGACGCAAAGACTCTTCTGGATGATATGGAGTCTATCCCTTATGAGATCGTAAATGATGATACAGAAAAGTACCGTGAAAGCACATACCGGTCGCGCGCGATCGTAAGAGAGAGGCTGCGCTTGGCAATGGGACTCTCCCTGCGTCCGGAGAATAAGCCTGTGCATTTGACAGCAGGAGTGGAAGCGAGCAATATCTCTGAAAAATATTATGAGCCGCCTCTTATGCAGGTGATCCCGTCTGCATGTGAGAGCTGCGAGGAAAATAAATACGAGGTGAGCAATGTTTGTAAGGGATGTCTGGCTCATCCCTGCCAGCAGGTCTGCCCAAAAGGCGCTATCTCCATGGTTGATGGCCGTTCCTATATTGATCAGGACAAGTGCATCAAATGCGGGAAATGCAAATCCGTCTGTCCCTATGACGCGATTGCCAGGAAGGAACGGCCGTGCCAGAAGGCATGCGGCGTGAATGCGATTGTCTCAGACAAATACGGCCGTGCGTATATTGATAATGAGAAATGTGTGTCCTGCGGAATGTGCATGGTGAGCTGCCCGTTTGGCGCAATTTCGGATAAGTCTCAGATTTTCCAGCTGGCAAGGGCGCTTTCAGAAGGCGAGGAGGTCATTGCAGAGATCGCGCCGGCGTTCGTTGGACAGTTCGGAGACAATATTACTCCTAGAAATATCAAGGCAGCTCTGCGGGAACTCGGATTTTCCGAGGTGTATGAAGTGGCTCTCGGGGCAGACATCGGCGCCATTGCAGAAGCGCATCACTATGTAGACAAGGTGGTGACGGGTGAGCTTCCGTTCCTCCTCACATCCTGCTGTCCGTCTTGGGCAGTGCTGGCGAAGAAGTACTTCCCGGACGTGATTGATCAGATTTCTCAGGAACTGACGCCGATGGTGGCAACAGCAAGAACAATCAAGCAGGAACACCCGGATGCAAAAGTAGTGTTTATCGGACCCTGTGCATCGAAGAAGCTGGAGGCATCACGAAGATCTGTCAGAAGCGATGTAGATTTTGTCATTACTTTTGAAGAGGCGCAGGCAATGTTTGACGCAAAGGGTATTGATCTTACAAAGTATGAGGCAGAATCTTCGTTCCACGACGCGACAGGAGCGGGCCGCGGCTACGGATGTGCCGGCGGCGTGGCGGAAGCGATTGAAAAATGTATTAATGCATATTATCCGGATGTTCAGGTCAATATCGAACATGCGGAAGGTCTGACGGACTGCAAAAAAATCCTCGCCCTGGCAAAGGCGGGCAGGCTGAACGGATGTCTGATCGAGGGGATGGGCTGCCCCGGCGGCTGCATTGCCGGAGCAGGAACCAATATCCCGGTGGCGAAGGCAAAGAAGAATCTTGCTTCCTTCGTCAAGAATTCGACCAAGCCTATTCCTCCGAAGGAACTGGAGGAGATTGAGCTGAAATAAAGACGATCCTGAATAAAGCCGGAACGGTTATTTGAGCCGGACATAAAATCCCCGGTATCCGAGCTGTATTACATACACAGAGCGGATGCCGGGAATTTTATATTATTATGTTTTTCATCATGTGTCCGCAGGATAAAGAGATTCGTTGTTTGTGGCTGGCAAATATATTTTTGTATTAAAATAAAAGTTCAATAAACTTGTAATGATTGCAAAATAGCAAAAAATATTATATGATATTGTCGATTTGTTGTAAAAAATGACTAGAAGCGAAAAGAAAATGGACAGTTACAGGTATTTACTGGATTTGGCGATGATTGTCACACCTGTTCTTTTGAAAGTAGTCTTCGCGCCGGGAACGGCTCCCGTACCCGAACAGATCGTGCCGGAGGCAGAGCGGGTTACAAGTTATTATGAGAACAGGGGACAGGAATAATTCAGAATTTGCCGCAGTTCGTCAGAGGCGGGCTTTTGGAGTGCTTTACAAATATATCCTGCTGTGATATATTATAAAACAGGCTTTTTGGAGCGAAAGAGGAGGATTAAAGCAATGCAGCCATATGGAGTAAACCAGCTGAGAAAAATGTTTTTGGAGTTCTTTGAGAGCAAGGGACATCTTGCCATGAAGAGCTTTTCACTGGTGCCGCACAATGATAAGAGCCTATTGCTCATCAATTCGGGAATGGCACCGTTAAAACCATATTTTACAGGACAGGAGATCCCGCCGAGAA
>DXCD01000251.1 GCA_019116185.1 Candidatus Mediterraneibacter stercorigallinarum | reverse complement strand
ATTCCTTTCTCTTTCTTCTCGGCAGAGAATGCTCCCGCTCCGATCCCAAAGGACACATCTACAAGGGGCAGGATGATCGTTCCGTTGATATGAATCGCATCCCCTACTACTGTCTTGGATGATACGACCCCGTCCATTCCCCTGAACAAAGATTCCAGTGTTGTCTTAAAATCATTTTTTCCGTCAGCCATTTTACATTCCTCCTAAAATATGCTTGTCTTTCTAATGAACGATATCGATTCAAGCTGTCATTTAAAGTTTAAACTTTCTTATATGCTTGTATGTTGTCCTCACATTCTTATCCATCAGCACGCGCAGAGCCAGGCTCACAGCATGCATGGCGCGGATCCTGCCCTTTACATAGACCCTTCCGCGCAGGATCTTGTGTTCAAAATCCGGAATGACCTCTGTGTACTCGCCTATGAAAGGATAGATCATGCTGATCAGCGCAAGAACATACCCTGTGACGGCGGGATCTGTAAATCCGAATTGTATGTGTACATCTGCGTCTTTCGGAAGCATGGTTTTTAGAAACCGCCTTAGTTCCCGTATGACTTTAAAGAATGCACTCTTATGCACCTCATTCTGGATAAATGCAGTCAGACGCTCTTTTTTCTTTACCAGTGACCTTATATTATCACAGATCTTCTGAAATGTATATTTTATCTTTTCCCAAAACTTATTTAATCTTTCATACAGAGAGCTTTTTTTCTTTTCCGCCTGTCTGCCTTCCGCATTCTCTGCACGTTTAGTCTGCTGTTCCGCTTTCTGCTCCACATGCTGTCCTGCCCGCTGTTCTGCTTTCCGCTCTGCATGCTGTCCCTGCGGTTCATTCTTCCGCTCTTTCGGCAGCTTCTCTTTGCGGGCGCCGGCATCCCCTGCGCTTCTGTTTTCCCGATCGCTCCCGAACCGCTTCCACCCGGCCCGGAGCCGCCAGGTCAGCGTGCTGTCTTTATAACATATTTCTCCGGATACCAGGCGGAGAAGCCAATGAAACCTAAGCTTCCCTTTCACGCTTTCCAGTGTGTCTTCCCCGGACAACTCCAGCCTGTACACAGCAGGGGAAACGAGAAGGATAATGACCACAAGAAGAATGAGCCCTAATATCCCGAGAAACAGCAATCCAAGTATTTTTAAGATAAGAAGTATGATCTGCAGCATCTATCTTCCCGCCTTTTCATATTCTTCCTGCCGGCTCAGTATGAACCGACGGATGTCGGCATCTGCTGTTTCTTTATACACATGATCCGCGATCGCCGCTGTAATCGAAAGAGCTTCGTCATATCCATCGGCGATCCCTACTACAAAAAGTCCGGCATTCCTGATCACATGCTGTTTCAAAAGCAGGCTGGAGAAAAACTCCAGATGGTTCTGGCTTCCCTGAGATAATGTGATTACATATACCTGTGGCTGGAGCCTGTTCTGCCTGAGCTTTTTTATGATTCTTTCTTTTTTTTCCCGCCAGCATTCGCTGACATATAGATCACAGTAAAATTTTATCCGCATAGCCGCTCTCTTCTGCTAATTATAATAAGAATCAAGAATTGTTCCCGCAATATCGACTGCCCTGCCGTCAGAGCTTCCGTCAGATCCTTCTGTGATCACGCTGATGACCAGTTCCGGATTGTCTACATTGGTAAATCCTACGAACCATGAATGGGTTTTCTCTCCATCCACAAGGCTGTACTCTGCGGTTCCTGTCTTTCCTGCCACCGTATAGGAACGTCCGCTCAATACCGAACCTGTACCTTCGCTGACCACTGCGGACATGTACTCTTTCAGCTGCGCAGCCTCCTCAGAGGTCATAAGCCTTCTGTAACTTTTCGGTACATTCCTGCGTACCTCTGTTCCGGTATAGTTTGTCACCTGCTCCACCAGATATGGCTCCATAAGTGTTCCACCGTTTGCCACTGCCTGCGTGATAAGCGCCATATGATACGGGCTTACCGTTGTTTCGCCCTGTCCCATCGCAGTCATCATGATCTCCGCTGTATTCGACTCTTCATCCAGTGCAAAGGAACTCTTCGTGTAGTCCAGAACGCTTGGCAGAGAGGAGTTAAAGAGCAGATCCTCCGCTGTGTTCCGATATCCCTCTATATCAAGGGACAGACCGATATTCGCAAAGGAGGAGTTGCAGGAATTTGCAAAGGAGCTCCTAAGATCCTCAAAGCCGTGCACTGCATTATTAAAGCATGGAATCGTCGTATTATCCATAGTGATCGACCCCGAGCAGTCATACGTATAAGCTGAATAATTACTGTCCTGCCGCATGTATGCCAAAGTTGTGACAATCTTAAATACAGACCCCGGCGCATAAGAACCGCTTGTCGCGCGGTTCAGAAGAGGACTGTTTTCTTCATCCGTGTTCAGCGTCTCCCAGTTCGCATAGATATTGTTGGGATCATAATCCGGCTTGGATACCATAGACAGGATCTTACCGGTATCAGCTTCCATGACCACGACCGCGCCTTTATTATTGCCGAGGGCGTCATATGCCGCCTGCTGGAGATCCGCGTCAAGGGTAGTGACCACGGTGTCTCCCTGGTTTTTGTTTCCGTTGAATTCATTCTGTATCTTTTCCACGAAAAAGGCGTTCGAAGTAAGCAGCTCAAAATTCTCCACTGATTCAAGCCCTGTCTTCCCCAGCTCTGTGTCACTGTATCCCACTACGTGCGCAAAGAGCGAACCATATGGATAAACTCTCGTCTCTGTCCCGTCTTCTGCCACATCCGTCCGGGCAAGGACATTGCCGTTCCTGTCAGTGATCTGACCGCGAACGACTTTCTGCGCGAACGCGTCCTGCCTCTGATTATACGGGCTGTTGACAAATGTATCTGCCCGGACAATCGTAAAATAAACAAGATATATCATAAGCGCTATGAACAGGATCACAAAAAGATACGTGATCCAGGCGAACTCATTATTTCGCACGCGCTCTCGGCTTTTTGCGCGTCCTCTGTTTGGGGACTTCCTCGAATCTCGGTTCGTTCTTCGCCGCTTTTCGGGGCGCTGTTCTTCCCATGCCATTTCTTGACTTCCTTTCTTTCTTAAGCTTCTCCTGTTCCAGTTCCTCTTCTTCATCTTCCCTGAGGATATACAGCCCCTGTATGATGCCGAACATGATCATCGTACTCAAGACGGAACTTCCTCCGTAGCTGACAAAGGGAAGGGTCATTCCCGTAGAAGGTATGAACTTTGTTACGCCTCCGATCTGCAGGAACACCTGGAAGATATAACAGGTCCCAAGTCCCAGGGCTACGAGTTTATAGAAATAATTGTGCAGCTCCATGGCGATATTTAAGAACATCACATAACAGCTCACGCAGATCAGGATAAGACAGAGCGCATAGATTACGCCCATCTCCTCTGTGATCGCTGAAAAAATGAAATCGGTCTCTGCCACGGGGATTGTATCCGGCTGTCCCTGGAACAGCCCGGTCCCGAACCAGCTTCCCGTCCCGATCGCAAACAGCGACTGAGCCACCTGATATCCGCTGTCGCCATAGGTAGCGATCGGATCCTGCCACGCCTCCACTCTCACCCGAATATGGGCAAACAGATGATAGCCCGCAACAGCGGCGAGAACACCTGCCCCCAGCCCGGCGATGGCATACAGCGGCTGCCGCGTGGCCACATACAGCATGACCAGATATACCACAAACAGAATGAGCGCTGCCCCAAGATCCGTGGACAGCACAAGGATCAGCACATGCGCCGCCGCAATCGCGGTAGTAATGACCACGTTTTTAAATTCCTTTGACTTGTTCAGACTTGCCGCCACAAAAAACACAAATATGATTTTTACAAATTCCGAAGGCTGAATATTAAAACCGAAAATTTCAAATCCCAGTTTCGCTCCGCCTGAAGTCTGGGCAAATACTGCCACCAGGAGGAGTGCTCCGCCCCCTGCCGCGGCGTAGATATAGGTCCATTTATCCAGAAAGGTAAGTTTCCGGATCAGAACCGGGACGACCAGCCCGAATGTCACTCCCAGTACAACAAAGATAAGCTGCCTTATGGCTGTACCGTAAGGCGAGTCATTGTCCGCGGACAGCCTGGTGATCATGATCATCCCCGCCGTGATGAGCATACACATATTATTGACGACCAGGCGGGATACATTGGGATAGATCAGGTTATACAGCAGGATCACTCCCAGGAGAACGACCGCCAGCGCTGCATAGAAAAACAGGATCCGGATGTCATCTGTGGCAAGAAACATTGTAAAAAACGCCGCAAACTGCAGCAGGAACAAAAGAACATCCTGCCGTATGAGCACCCGATTCTCCTCATCTTCATAATTTCTTGTAAAAATGGAAAAACAAGAAAAAGTGTATGCCGCCATGAGGATGATAATTATATATTTTGATAATTGTATAATAATATTTACCATATTACCCCCTGTTATGATACTCCGCGCCGGAAATGACCCTGCGTATATTCGAAATCCGGCGCGGCATGGGAATCCTCCACGCAAAATGCGTTCTGTACCAGATCCAGGATATGCCGGGCGAACTGCTCGTTCTCAATGCTGAACTGAAGCCGCAGCATTCCCGGGGCAAGTTTTCGGATTTCATCCGCCTGCATCCCAAGATACAGAGGCAGAGTATTATATATGACATTGTAACAGTAAGTACACTGATTTTTTACCGGGAAACGGTTTCCCAGACGGTCTGTAAGCATTGATACTTCCGGTCTGCGCGTGCATCTGCCCGAAGTTTTAAGGATGCACTGTGCGGATAACATAACCGGAAGATGCCCATATACCGTAAACTCCATACCGCTGATCCCGAGTTCTGCAAGCTCCCGGGCATTTAATTCCTGAGGAGCTGCAAATTCGGATATTCCCAGCTTCCTCCAGAACGACTTCCCGTATCGGTTAAATACATATAGATTATGGTCCAGAATGATCTTTTTGTCAAATCCCTCTTCCCGCAGCATCTGATACTCCTCATAATTCCGTATCAGAACTCCATCCGCACGGAGTCGGTCTGCCGCTTCGGACAGCCATGCGGGATATCGTTCCGCTGAGTATGCAGCGCCTTTCTCCCTGCGGAAAATATACGGCAGGGCAATAAAAAGCTCTGTTCCGTTCTCTCTGATTCCTTGCATCAGCGCTGTCTCTTTCTGGGATTCCATGATCTTCACTGCAAGATCAGATTCTACGTAAATTCTCCGCCAGATGTCCGGATTCTGCGCCGATGCATCCAGCACCGCGCCAAGCTGCTCTTCTGTTTCCGCCAAAACGGAAAACAAGGGCTTCCATTCCCCTGTGGCTCTGTCATCTGATACAGTCTCTTCTGCGAAGCCGCATCCTCCGGGCAGATCCGCGGTACATGCGGACAGCATCTTTTCGTCCGCTCTCCCCGGCAGGGTCCGTGTATGTCCAGCTATGACGGCCATTCTCAGCCCTTCCAGCGCGGCGCGCCTTAAGGAATTGAGCTGCTGGATCGGGACGAAAATATGATCATCCATGGAAATATCCAGATTCCGAAAGAAGAACTCTGAATTTCCGGTCTTCTGCATCTGAGACAGAATGCGCTCCCTGTCCATGGGACGGTTCTGCGCTTCCTGGACCGGTTCCTGCGTCTGCGCCGTAAAGGCTGTCTCTGCGCCGTCTTCCGTCTCAAGCCGCACTGTAAGGGCCCCTGGTTCTGATATCCTGAGAGACAATTCTCCTGAGACCGCCAGCTTCATGCCGCTGTTCATATAAGTATCCTGCATAGACCGGATCAGAGACTCATTTCTTGTCCGGTTTAATACTGTTCCCTGTGTCAGCCGCACCTCTTTCTGGACGAGAAAGGAAATCTTCCCGCCTTTCTGCACCGGGTTCCCAACCGTATAGTTGCCTTTTCCGCCGGTAACCTCGATCACATCCCCCGGATTCAAATCTGTCAGCACTGTGCCGTGTACTTCCCGCCCCTTCTGGAAGCGCACCTTAACTGCCGGCACTCCTGTATGGTTGGGTCGCTCCAGGGCCATCATCCCGCGCCCGTTGTGCCTTTTATAATATCCCTCTGAAGATCCGCCTCTGTTGTACAGATCCATGAGCATTTCCCTGTCCTCCGGCAATACCTTGAACCCTGCCCGGCCTTTCCTCAGATACAGATCCGTATATTTGCGGTACATGGAGGTAACTCCTGCAACATACTCCGGCTTCTTCATCCGCCCCTCGATCTTAAAGGAATCAATCCCCGCGTCTACAAGATCCGGTATGATCTCAAGCGTGCAGATATCTTTCGGGCTCAGATAGTATTTCTTGTCCCCGCCCGCCGTGTAAGGCAGCCGGCAGGGCTGGGCGCACTGTCCGCGGTTCCCGCTCCTGCCCCCGATCACGCTGCTCAGCAGGCACTGCCCGGAATAGCAGTAACAGAGCGCCCCGTGGACGAAACATTCAATCTCCAGATCCGTCTCCCTGCGAATCTGCTGTATCTCTCCCAAAGACAGTTCCCTTGCCGGGACGACACGTACCGCCCCCTGCTCTTCCAGAAATTTTGCCCCATACGAACCTGTCACAGTCATCTGTGTGCTGGCATGGATATCAAGTCCGGGAAACTGCTTCCTGACATATTCCATCACACCCGCGTCCTGGATAATGACCGCGTCCAGTCCCGCCTTATAAAGAGGCGCAAGGTATTCATACAAATCTGTGATCTCAGTATCTTTGAGGAGAGTATTTACAGTCAGATAGAATTTCCGTCCGAAGAGATGCGCTTCTCCGATCGCCTGAACCAGCTCTTCCTGTGTAAAATTATCCGCGTAAGCCCGCGCGCCGAATCTCGGACCGCCTGCATACACCGCGTCCGCCCCGGCGCAGAGCGCTGCCCGGAAAGACGCGTAAGATCCCGCCGGGGCAAGGATCTCTATCTTCCTGCCAGGTCCGGCGCTTTCTGTAATGAAAGGGGCTGTCGTATCTGACAGCCCTCGTATAGTTTCGTTTTCAATTCCCATTTGTAAATGCTTTGTCATCGGTTATCTTCTCCGATTCTTCATTTCAGTTTCCAGTTTAACGATCTGCATCTGAAGATCATTGTTCTCTTCTTTCATCTTTGCAAGCTCTTTCTCCGCATTCTCAAGTTTGATCTGCGCGGAAATCAGCTCATGCTTCAGGTCATACATCTCCTTGTCCTTCAGCTCAATATCACTCTCAAGGGAATCCCCCTGTTTCTTTGCCTTAAAATAATCATCTGCGATATTCAGGGCGAGAAGTACATTCCTTGTGTCAGCGCTCTGTTTCCTGTATCCCTCGCTGTTCGCACACTCTGTGATTTTGTGATTCAGATAGGAGGATACTTTCTGCAGGTATTCTTCGCCCTCAAATCCACTCAGAGTATATACCTTTCCCCCGATTAATACTTCTGTAAAATGTTTTGCTGAACTCATAGCTTCCTCCTCGCGTTTCTTACCTGTTTATTATAAACGATTTACCGGCAAAAACCAACAGTTTTTTCAGAATTTGCACTGTCACTCTGCCGCGGGCGCCGGTATCCCGAGATGGCTGTAAGCCAGACCGGTCACGACCCTTCCTCTTGGCGTCCGCTGGATGAACCCGTTCTTCAGCAGATAGGGCTCATATACATCCTCCAGTGTCCCTGCATCTTCCGAGATCGCCGCGGCCAGTGTATCAAGTCCCACAGGGCCTCCCTGGAATTTTTCGATCATGGTAAGGAGGATGCTTCTGTCAATATGGTCCAGCCCGTATTTGTCTACATCCAGAAGATCCAGCGCATAGTCCGCTACTTTTTTCGTAATCTTCCCATCGTATTTTACCTGGGCAAAATCCCGCACCCTCTTTAAGAGACGGTTCGCCAGCCTCGGCGTCCCGCGGGACCTCCGCGCCAGCTCAAGGGCCCCCTCTTCTTCGATTTCCACATCCAGGACCTTTGCTGATCTTAATATAATGGTCTTAAGCTCTTCGTCTGTGTAGAACTCCAGCCTGTTTACCACGCCGAACCGGTCTCTTAACGGAGCGGTCAGCATCCCGGCGCGGGTGGTGGCCCCGACCAGGGTAAACTTCGGCAGGTTCAGGCGGATAGACCTCGCCCCGGCGCCTTTGCCGATCATAATATCAATGGCATAATCTTCCATGGCAGGGTAAAGCACTTCTTCCACCTGACGGTTCAGGCGGTGGATCTCATCTACAAAGAGGACGTCATGCTCCTGAAGGCTGTTCAGGATCGCAGCCATCTCCCCCGGCTTCTCGATCGCCGGACCGGATGTCACCTTCATATGCACTCCCATCTCATTGGCAATGATGCCTGCAAGAGTGGTCTTTCCAAGCCCCGGCGGACCGTAGAACAGCACATGGTCCAACGCCTCATCTCTTGCCTTAGCCGCCTCGATATAGACCTTCAGCGTCTGTTTTGCCTTCTCCTGCCCGATATATTCTGTCAAAAGTCGGGGGCGCAGCTCCCCCTCAATCTTAATATCCTCTTCCAGATTTTCTGTCGTAATAATTCGTTTTCCCATGATTGTTCCGCAATTTCCTTCCTCATGAGGCTAAAAGAGATGTTTTAAAGCCTCTTTCAATATGTCCTCCACTGTGGCGCATTCCGGAGACGTCTTCTTCACGGCGCGCATACTCTCCGCGCTGCCGTATCCGAGAGCCACAAGAGCCTGTACTGCCTCAGCCTGCATGTCACTGTCAGCCGAAACAGCGGCCGCCCTGTCGTCATCTCCATGTGCCGCGTGCTCCAGCATATCCTCGATGTCCACTTTGTCTCTCAGCTCCACGATCAGTTTCTCCGCGGTTTTCTTCCCAATGCCCGGCGCTGCTGAGATCGCCTTGGCATCCCCGGACATAATGGCAAAACGGAGTTCATCCGGGCTCATGCTGGACAGGATGTTCAGCCCTCCCTTCGGTCCGATGCCGCTCACCCCGATGACAAGCTTAAATATCTCCAGGTCATCCCTTGTCAGGAACCCGAAGAGCTGCATTGCATCTTCCTTTACATTCAGATAAGTATGCAGCTTGACCGTGCTGCCGATTTCCGGCAGCAGGGACATTGCCTGCTGGGGCATGTACACGCCGTATCCTATGCCTCCCACATCTATGACCGCCTTCTGTTCTTCTATCGCCGCAAGTTCTCCTCTTATATATGAGATCATCTCTGTATCTTCCTTTTCTCCTAAAAACTCTGCAAACTGCCAGCCCTGGCAAACTGTTAAGGTCAAACAAACCGTACATCCTCGACCCGCTTTAACACTTCCCTGCATACGATCCCGATCACTGCTCCTGTCAGCGTACCGGCAATGAGAAGGACCGGCAGGTAATATCCCACCTGGTAAGTCTCTACCACAAGCATTGCCACTATAAGCTGACCGATATTGTGGCTCACGCCCCCGGCAATGCTCACCCCGATGACACTGAACGATTTCCGGCATCTCAGCGCATTCATCACAATAAGACTTAAGACGCCTCCTGCAAGGCTGTACAGGATACTGAACAGATTTCCGAAAATAAATCCCGCGAGTATCACACGCGCCACAGATAATAGAAGCGCTTCCTTAAAATCTGTCTTATACAGAACCATAACGATCACCAGGTTCGCAAGACCAAGCTTCACGCCCGGAATACCGAAATTAATGGGAATCAGCGTCTCAACATAGCTGAAGATCAGCGCAAGCGCTGTAAAGACGCCGAAATAAGCAGCTCGATTCTTCAATCTTCTTTCCTTCCCTGAACAAATTTCCATGACAGATGCCGGTCGGACCGCCCATGGAGGACACAGCTCTACTGTGCGATTCCGTCAACATCACTTTCTTCCATACTTTCTATCGAAACAACGACCTGGTTCGGAAGACAGATAATACTCTCCCCGTCCCGGCTGACCTCACGGTGATTCACACAGACCTGGTCCGGGCAGTCCGCCCACTCCATCCGCGCAGAACCGTCACTGATCACGAGCCGGTTCGTATCATTGATCTCCACTGTCCGGTCTTCCTCCAGGCTGTAAGTGCCGAACAAAGTCCCATCAACAGAGACGGTGACAGACGCGTGGTCTCCCGTCCCTCTGAATATCTGAAAACAAAGTAAAAGGGCAGCTGCCGCAAGGATGCCCGCCGCCAGAAACCAGTCATTTTTCTTCATACTTGTACCTCTTCATCTTCAATATCATAGCACAACGCTTTTTATTGTGCAACCACATGTTCGATTGTATGTTCGGGTATTGTGGTTGTGCTGTGAAAGAAAAACGATTATAATAGCGTCAGGATTCCGACACGGTTCCGGGACGGCAGAAAGGAGGACAGCGCAGCACAGATGAAGCACAGAATCAGATTTCGTTCAGGATTTATCATATTTTTACTCATATTTTCATTTATCTCCATAACATCCGGCGGCTGCAGCGCGCCTCTTGAGTCAGAATCGCTGAAAATGACGGGAACTTATTTTGATACAGTGGTCCAGATAGAAGCATGGGGCGCCAGCCGGGATGTGCTGGACCAATGTAAAGAGATCTGTGTATATTATGAAGAGCTTTTAAGCCCTTCCATTGAGACAAGTGAAATCTCCGAGATTAACCATGCGCAGGGCGCCCCTGTGACTGTATCTGATGAGACTGCCAGGCTTCTCCGGCTCGGGATCCGGTACGGGGAGCTTTCCGGCGGGGAATTTGACATTACAATCGCAGCCGCCTCTGATCTGTGGAATTTCAAAGATAACGATGAAGGAACACTTCCTGATCCCGGGGCATTAAAAGAAGCGGTCAGCCATATTGACTACCGTTGTATAGAAATGGAAGGAAATACAGTCACCCTCACTGATCCTCAGGCAAAGATCGATCTGGGAGGAATCGCAAAAGGATATATTGCTGACCGGCTGAAGGATTATCTGGAAAGTGAAGGCATCCGGCATGCTATGATCAACCTGGGCGGGAATGTGCTCGCTCTGGGCGGACGCTATGACGGCACAGACTTCCGTATCGGTATACAGAAGCCTTTCACTGAAGATGGAACCGTACTGGGCTCTTTGGCTGTATCAGACAGTTCTGTCGTCTCTTCAGGAGATTATGAGAGATATTTTGAAAAGGACGGTGTAACCTACCATCATATCCTTGATCCTGATACCGGGTATCCGGTGCAGAATGATCTGGACCAGGTGACAATTATCTCCGACCGGTCCGTAGACGGGGATGCTTTGAGCACCACATGCTATGTGCTGGGGCTGGAAGATGGAATGGATCTGATTCAGAGCTTGGACGGCGTGGAAGCAGTCTTTGTCACAAAAGACGGAGAACTGCATATGAGCAGCGACAGCCTTCCTTTTACTGAATTATGATTCCCGGGAGATTGGAAAAAAACTCTGTGCAAATGGTCTTGCCCGTCTGCACAGAGTTTCTATTTTTATATCACGTTTATTTCGCAATAATTTCAAATACCGCCGGATCACTTCTTCATTAAGCTTAGCTCATGCACTTTATGATCTTTCTCGGACATTTCTCTGCACACATGCCGCAGTTCGTACACTTTTCCGCGTCAATATGCGCCAGGAAATTGTTGACTGTAATCGCGCCTGCCTCACAGTTTCTCTCGCACAGGCGGCATCCGATACATCCCACCTGGCATACATCCATGAGCGCCTTGCCCTTTTCATTCGAGTTACACTGCACAAATGTTTTCTGCTTGTAAGGGATCAGCTCGATCAGGTGCTTCGGACAGGCGGCAACACATTTTCCACATGCTTTGCACGCTTCTTTATCTACTACGGCAATGCCGTCCACGATATGGATCGCATCAAAGGGACAGGCTTCCACGCAGGAACCATATCCCAGGCATCCGTACGCGCAGCCCTTTGCCCCGCCGTCCTGCATCTGGCTTGCCATGATACAGTCTTTAATACCATAATATTCATATTCTGTCTTTGCTTTCTCGCAGTTTCCGCCGCATTTGACAAAGGCCGTCATGCGCTCCCGGGCAGAAGCATCCACTCCCATGATCGCTCCGATCTTCTCCGCAACCGGAGCGCCGCCCACAGGACAGCCTCCTACTTCTGCCTCTCCTTTTACGATTGCTGCCGCAAGCCCGGAACATCCGGCGTATCCGCATCCGCCGCAGTTGTTCCCGGGAAGGACTTCCAGAATCGCTTCTTCCCTTTCATCTGTATCCACGGCAAACTTCCTGCCTGAAATCCCAAGGAAGACGCCGATAAACAAACCTGTGCCGCCGACAATGACCGCGGCTAAGATAATTCCTGTCACACTCATACTCACGCCTCCTATATCAATCCGGAAAATCCGAAGAACGCGATCGCCATGAGACCTGCTGTCACCAGCACGATCGGCGTGCCGCGGAAGGATTCCGGTACGTCATTATGCTCTGTCTTTTCACGGATCCCTGCCATGAGCACGATAGAGACAAGGAAGCCCGCAGCCGTGGCAAATCCGTTCACCACTCCTGTCAGGATGTCATATCCTTCCTGAACATTCGTCAGCGCCACGCCGAGCACAGCGCAGTTAGTCGTGATCAGCGGAAGATATACGCCCAGCGCATTGTAGAGCGGGGGCATAGCTTTCTTCAAAAACATCTCAACGAACTGAACAAGCGCAGCGATCACAAGGATGAATACGATCGTATTCAGATACTCCAGCTCGCCTCCCATGATATTGGGGCTGCCGAGAATGAATTTGTAGATCAGCCCTGTCACAAAGGAAGCGATCGTGATGACAAACACCACCGCGCCGCCCATGCCCGCGGCTGTCTTCACATTCTTAGAGACACCCAGGAAAGGGCAGATTCCGAGGAACTGGCTTAATACGACGTTATTTACAAAAGCAGAACCAACTGCGATCAATAATAATTCCTGCATTTATGCCCCCTCCTCTTCTTTTTTATTCTCTGCGCCATTATCCTGCGCCCCGGCATTCTTCGGCTGATCCGCCGCGGAGCTGCCTGACTCAGCTGTATTCAGCCGCGCTTCCCGGGCATTTGAAACCATATGCCCGCCGCAGATCCCTCTGCTTGCACAGGCCGCGCATCCCTCGCCGCACCCGGCTGCCTGAGGAACTGCTTTCCCCTTCTTCGCATAATTGTTCTTAATCTTGTTCTGGAGCGCCACAAGACAGGCAAGAACAAAGAACGCTCCCGGAGCAAGGATGAAAATGGTCAAAGGCTCATAAGAATCCGGCATGACCTGCATCCCGAAGATCTGTCCTGCACCGATCAGTTCTCTGACAATACCGATACATGTCAGGCCCACCGTAAATCCAAGCCCCATGCCGATCCCGTCAAATATAGACGGCAGCACCGGATTCTTCGAGGCATAACTCTCCGCTCTTCCGAGGATAATACAGTTGACAACGATCAGCGGGATATAAAGTCCCAGCGCGTCATACAAGCTCGGCACGAATCCTTCAAGCAGGAAGTCAACGATGGTTACGAAAGATGCCACCACTACAATAAAAGCCGGCATACGCACCGAATCCGGTATGATCTTCCGGAGCATGGAAATGAGCATGTTTGACATGACCAAAACCGCTGTGGTGGACAGCCCCATTCCAATACCGTTGATGGCTGACGTAGTGACTGCCAATGTAGGACACATTCCGAGCATGAGCACAAACGTCGGGTTTTCCTTCACAAGTCCGTTATAAATACGTTCCATGCATTTATTCATTCCCCTCGCCTCCTAACTCATTCTGGAAATAGACAAGCGCAGA
Organism: Candidatus Mediterraneibacter stercorigallinarum; assembly: GCA_019116185.1. GTDB lineage: Bacteria > Bacillota > Clostridia > Lachnospirales > Lachnospiraceae > Mediterraneibacter > Mediterraneibacter stercorigallinarum. Next base: position 3,973 of record DXCD01000251.1, on the reverse strand, counting down.
GTCCACGGCGTTCGTAACAGCATTGGTCGTGATCGTGGCGCCGCTGATCGCATCGATCATGTTATCTCCGCTTTCCCCGGTTTTTGTATAAAAAAACTGTTCTACATTCTTGTCTTTGAACTGGTCTTTAAATTCATCTTCATCTGCTTTCATTCCAAGACCTGCCGTCTCGCTGATAGAGAGCATTTCGATTCCTTTCACAGTCCCGTCTGAAGCGATTCCTACAGAAATCTGGATATCACCTGCATATCCCTCGTGGGAGGTGACATTGATGACATATCCTGCTGCGCTTCCGCTTTCGTCCTGCCCTGCCACAACTTCAGTGATATCGGCTGCTTCATATCCGTTCTGCTTCAAAAGAGCTGCCGCGCTGTCAGCGTCAAAATCTTCATACTCCTCGAAAGAAGAGGCATCGGGCAGGACCGCTCTGAATGCTTCCTGTTTTGCATTTTCCTGGGCAGCAGCAATGGGTTCCTTAGTGATATCGTACACAATCCCCAGCATAAGCCCGGATACGACTGTAATTACTGTCAGGATCAGCGTGTTCTTGATAATCTTATTCATCTATCTCTCCCCTCCTTTCCCGAAAGGCTTCGGAAGAGTTATTTTCTCGATCAGCGGTACAAGAAGGTTACTGATGATGATCGCATAAGAGACGCCTTCCGCAGAGCCTCCGAAAAGACGGAACAATCCCGTCAGAAGCCCCATGCAGATCCCATAAATGATCTTGCCGCTGCTGGTTATGGGGGACGTGACATAATCCGTCGCCATAAACCATGCGCCGAGCATCAGACCGCCTCCGCACAGATGAGCGGTGATATACTGCGGGTCAAATCCATGTCCTCCGAAGATCACGATGAATACAACAAAAGAGATAAGATATGATCCGGGAATCCGAAGGTCGATCACGCCCATAAGAATAAGGAACATCGCTCCGATCATGATCGCGATCACCGAAGTCTCCCCGATCGTGCCGCGGATATTGCCCACCAGCATATTCATTGTATTTACGGTCTCGCCTGCCTTCAGTTCTGCCAGCGGCGTTGGTCCTGTCACGCCGTCATAGACGAAATAAGTCATCCGTCCGGCAAAGCAGATCAGCAGGAAACAACGTGCAGCCAGCGCCGGGTTCATAAAGTTCTGGCCCAGTCCGCCGAAAAGCTGCTTTACGACAACAATGGCAAACACTGCACCCAGAACGCCCATCCACCACGGCAGTGTGGGCGGCAGGTTAAGCGCGAGCAAAACCCCTGTGACAGCCGCGCTGAAATCATTGATCGTAATCGGCTTGTGCATTAATTTTTCATATATGTATTCTGATAAGACCGCGGCAGCCGTTGTGACAACGACCAGTATCCACGCATTCTCATGGCGGAAATTCCAGATTCCGAACAGAGTCGCCGGAAGCAGGGCGATCAGGACCATGAGCATGATATTGCTGCTTTTAACCCGGTCGCGGATATGCGGCGAGGATGATACATTATAATACTCGTTCAATTCTCTGTCTCCTCTCTCACTTTTTTCTCTTATTCGCAAGCGCGGTCTTACGCATGGATCCAATCGCCTGCTTCAGTGGTCTTTTTGCAGGACAGACATAGCTGCAGGAACCGCATTCCACACATTCCAGGCCGTTCATAGCGACAAATCCGTCTTCGTCATGCCGCAGTGCAAGATCCGCCAGCCTGGACGGGATGATCCTGCTCGGACAGACATCCACACATCTGGCACAGTTGATGCATGCTGTTTCCGGGCTCTTTGCGACTACGTCTTCCTTGAATGCAAGTATCGATGAAGATGTCTTTGTCACCGGAGCGTCCGCTGTCACCATGGCAAATCCCATCATGGGTCCTCCGGAGATCAGCTTCTGAGGCTGGAGGACAAAACCACCCGCCGCGTCGATCAGCTCCTGATGGCTGATTCCAAGAGGCACCCTAAAATTGCCCGGCGCGGCAATATCGTCGCCGCTTACCGTTACAACTCGCTCTGTTAATGGTCTCCCCTTAATAACCGCATAGTGTATTCCGATCAGGGTTTCCACATTGTCAACGATACATCCCGCGTCTGCCGGAAGCATGGAAGAGTTGATCGCGCGCTTTGTCACCGCATAGATCAGCTGGCGCTCCGCACCCTGCGGATACTTCGTTACAAGCGTCTCCACACGCATACGGGACTCGCTTTCAACCGCGGCCTTAAGCTTCTCGATACAGTCCTTCTTGTTATCTTCCACTGCAAAAATGCCTTCTGCATTCGGAAACAGCGACAGAACAACACGCATGCCGCTCACCAGTTCTTCTGTATTCTCCAGCATCCTGCGGTAATCGGCTGTAATATACGGTTCGCACTCCGCACAGTTAGCAATGATATAATCGATCTTTTCCGGTTCCTTTGGGGAGAGTTTGACCCTTGTAGGGAACCCGGCTCCTCCCATACCGACAATGCCGGCATTCCCGATCTTCTCCAGTAGTTCCTCCCGGCTCATCTCTTCCAGCGGTTTCGCAGGCTCATATTCTGCTTCCTGGTATTCGCCGTCATTTTCGATCACAATACATTCGACCTTGGTTCCTGCCGGGCTGAATCGCTGTTCCAGCCCTTTGACCGTACCGGAAACCGACGCATGCACCGGGGCTGATACAAATCCGCCCGCAGCAGCGATCATCTGCCCCTTCAGGACATGATCCCCCTTTTTGACCAGAGGATTAGCAGGAGCGCCGATATGCTGTGACAGAGGATAAGCCAGATCCCCTTTGGGCATTAGCGTCTGGATCGGCTGATCTTTTGAAAAACGCTTTCCATCATCCGGATGTATCCCGCCTTTAAATGTCAGAAATCCCATTCTCCTTCTTCCTTTCTCTTTTTTGTTTTCTTATGCAAGGCACAAAGCTGTTACATCACTCTTTTTTACTTTAATAAACATTATATTAAACTGAATCATTAAAATCCAGCGATTCAACGACAAAAATTGCATATTTATAAATACAGCTTGTTGATTTTTTAACATAAAAATGAGGCGATACAGACTATATCGCCCCATGCTTTTCGCTTAATATTATTTAACCTATTATTCTTCCTCAGCACTCTCTGCTTCTTCTGCATAGTCAACAGACTCTGCTTCTTCTGCCTGCTCAGACTGAAGAGCTTTCATGCTCAGGCTGATCTTCTTCTCTGCCTCGTTGAGATCCACGATCTTCGCTGTGATCTCCTGACCGATTGAAAGTACGTCAGACGGTTTGTCCACATGCTCTCTTGAAATCTGAGATACATGAAGCAGCGCATCAACGCCAGGCGCAAGCTCAACAAACGCACCAAAGTCTGTCATACGTGCAACCTTGCCTGTAATAACCTTTCCAACAGCAAAATCTTCCGCTGCATTTGCCCACGGATTTGTCTCCGGGAACTTCAGGCTGAGCGCGATCTTTGTGTCATGGATATCCTTTACAAGAACTGTCAGTGTATCTCCTACGTGGAATACCTTCTTCGGATTGTCAACTCTTCCCCAAGACATCTCAGAGATGTGAAGCAGCCCGTCAACACCGCCAAGATCTACAAACGCACCGAAATCAGTTACATTCTTAACAGTACCTTCGATCCTGTCGCCGATCTGAAGTCTTGCAAAAAGCTCTTTCTGCTTCTCTGCGCGCTCCGCTACAAGAAGCTGTCTTCTGTCACCGATCACGCGGTTTCTTCTCGGATTGAACTCGCTGATCACGAACTCAATCTCCTGTCCCTCATACTTTCCGAGATCCTTCTCATAAGAATCGGACACAAGGCTTGCCGGGATGAATACTCTCACCTCATCGACTGTTGCGCAGATACCGCCGCCAAGAATCTGTGTGACAGTTGCCTTAAGAACTTCTTTGTTCTCATAAGCCTCGCGCAGTCTTTCATTTCCTTTCTCGGCAGCCAGTCTCTTATATGTAAGAAGAACCTGTCCTTCACCGTCATTTACTTTCAGAACTTTGACTGTCATTGTGTC
>DXCD01000250.1 GCA_019116185.1 Candidatus Mediterraneibacter stercorigallinarum | reverse complement strand
CTGGAGCATAAAGTCAAAAAAGAAGTCGAGCTGCATGCTCTCATCTAAATCAAGGATTCGCTCTTTCTCCGCTGATAGTCTGGCACGAAAAATGATCGGATAAGTATTCCTGTTATATGGTTTTGTACACTGATCCTCAGCCCACCACTCAGCATGCTGCATATCTTTATAAAAATATATGCCCTGCCCCAGCCAATGGTCCGTTCTCTTCTTTACTTTCGCCGGATCCAAACCATATTTCACTATACTGTTCAAATGTTTGGAACACGTTCCATGATATCCTATAATTACTGTGTGATCTTTCATTCTATAACCTCTATGAGCACATTTTACCTCAGATATCCCGTCCGTGCAATACTGCATGGTAAAAAACAGTTTTTAATGGTAAAATACTTTTGCCTGTCAAGGCCACCCTCCTTTCATTGAGCTATTTCCACAAATTCCGCTTGTATTTTTTTATTTTCCAATAAAAATCACAACAAAAGTGAATATTTTTCTAATACATTCCACAATATTGCAATTTTGCCAGTTTATTTTTTAAGACTAATATTATTGTATTTCACAATTCATTCACAAAAGAAAGGAGAGCAGGAATGAAGACACACTATTTCAAACGGCTTTCAACGGCAATGGCAGCTGTTCTGGCGGTTACAGCCACAGCTCCGTTTCTGCCTGCGTCTGTATCTGCTGCCGAAATGGAAAAAGTAGATATCAGCGGCGGCACATTTTCTGAAAGCCTTTCCTATGAGGGGTACGAGGGGCATGCCATGGACGGGGACCTCACCACCCAATGGGCCGCAAAAGGAGCAGGAGAATGCTGGGTACAGGCTGATTTTGACGCTCCGATCTCTTTTAACTGCGTTAAAATCTACGAGACTCAGATATATGGCCCGCGCATGGAGGGAGTCACGGTCCAGACTTCCGAGACAGGCGAAGAGGGCACCTGGACGGACGTTCAGACATTCTCTGATCTAAAGGACAACGGGATCTATGACGAAGAGCTGCTTCTGAACGAGGCTTTGACCTCTTCACACATCAGGGTGGTGATGGACGGCGGACAGACCGAGATCAATGTCAATGAAATTGAATTTTATAACCGCGGAGAAGATACCGCAAGAGACAAACTGGGCGCTCTCATTGCGGAGGCCGAAGCAGTCGATACAAGGCTCTATAAGATCCAGTCATCCAGGGAATTTGTCATTGCCCTTTCCAGCGCAAATACAGTCTACAATAATGAAAACATGATGGACGGACAGATCAATGACGCTGCTGACATCTTAAGAAATGCCATGGCTGAACTGGAGCCTCTGGGCGAGAATCTGGCGCTGGGCGCTGCAGCAGAAGCGAACAGCACCTATGAAGGCTCCTACGACCAGGACAGCTACGGCATCGAATTTGCCGTGGACGGCGACCTGGGCACACGCTGGTCCTCCAGAACAGAGGATGACGGCTTCGAATTTGAGATCATACTGGATCTGGGACAGCCGAAGACCTTTAACCAGCTGATCCTTTTTGAGACAACAGCCTATTCCGGACGTATATCAATGATCAGCGCCCAGGTATCCGATGACGGAACCAGCTGGGAAGACTGGCGTATGGATGCAGAACACATCCCGTCTGCCAGCAGCCTGGTCAGCGATGAAGTCACGAAACAGTATGTCCGCATCTTAATGACAGGAAATGAACTGAACCTGGACGAGATCGGGCTTTACAATGATCCGGATGCCATCGAGACTACATATATTACGGAAGAGCGCCCGATCGATCCCAACTGGATCAAACCGATTCCGAGCGAAACCGCGAATACTTATCAGCTGAGGAAACAGGAGCTCGGATACGGCATGTTCATTCATTACGGAGTAAATACATTTACAAATAATGAATGGGGTTCCGGAACAGAGGACCCGTCCGTATTCAATCCGAATCCCGAGACTTATGATCCCGAGCAGTGGGCAAAGACAGCCTGGGAAGCAGGCATGAATTATGTAGTCCTGATCACAAAGCATCATGACGGTTTCGCAATGTTCGACACCAAGTACAGCGACCACAAAGTGACGAACTGCGGACATGAAGGCGCTGACTTTGACGTAGTGGCTGAGTTGGCCAAGGCATGTAACAAATACGGAATCAAGCTGGGACTTTATTATTCCATCTGGGATATGAACTGGGAACAGAACCATCCGAAATCAAACTATGTTGACGAGCGCGCGTGGGATCAGGCTTACACTGACTTCGCATACAATCAGATCGAAGAGCTGATGACAAATTATGGCGACATCTGCGAGCTCTGGATCGACGGCGGCTGGGTCAAAGACACAGAGCGCTGGGAGTACGAGCGTATCTACGACATGGTGAAACGTTATCAGCCGGGATGCCAGATGTCTGTAAACCTGACACTTGGCGACCGTGACATCGCTTCACTCCAGGGCGGCGAAGAAATCGTAAACTTCCCGTCTGACTTCAAATTATATGACGGAAGAGATACCGCAGAGTCAGGGGACCCGAAGGTATTCACCTATCAGGGTGAAAACTACTATCTGCCGTTCGAGGGAACATTTATCATCGGGAACGGCTGGTTCTGGAACACGAACAGCTCCGAAGATACCCTGCGCGTGAATGCTGACCAGATCAAGAGCTGGTATGAAAAATATCAGCGCCAGGATAACACACTGGTCATCAATGTGCCCCCGTCAAACCAGGGCGTTCAGACAGGCCATGAGATCGGGCTGATCTATGACGCGGCCAGGGAGATCGGCATTGCCCGCGGGGATGCGCGCGCTGATATCAATCCTGATGAATGTGCAGTTGAAGTGCGCCACGTGACAACGACAGGCGCGATCGCGGCTCCGACCGAATACATTTACGGCGCGGAAGGCGAAGCCTATACAACTTCCGTTATGGATAAAATGGAAGAACTCGGCTATGAACTGACGGAGACTCCGGCTCAGGCTTCAGGCGTATTCGGCAAAGATAAAATCACTGTGGAATACGTATACAACGACCTCCTGACAGCGGCTCCGCCGACAGAGGAAGTTGATAAATCCAAACTGCAGGCAGCAGTGGATGAAGCATCTGCTTTCCTGGAGTCCATCAGCAAAGAGGATTACGGGCAGGATGCAATTGACGCTGTACAGGCTGCCCTTGACAATGCAAATGCCGTAGTGAGCGTGGAAGACGTTGATCAGGAAACCGTGGACGCAGCGCTGCAGCAGCTTGAAGCTGCTATGGATCAGCTTTATAATTCAAAGAAAGATGACAGCACCCGGCAGCCGGGTGATAACACGCCGTCCGGCGGCAGCGGCACAAGCGGCAGCATAAAGACAGGCGATACAGCTGTACCGATGGCCATGGCAGCCATGCTTCTGACCGCGTTGGCTGCAGCCGGTATTTCCGGAAGAAAACTTTATAAAAACAGACGCCGTTAAAAGCGTCATTCATTTCGTAAAAAGAGCGGTATCCTCAATTGTCTGAGGACAGCCGCTCTTTTTCATCCGATATTATAACCGGACAGGTCCGCCCGGTTTCCTTCCCTGCAGGATAACCTGCCTAAGGGGCAGCCGGCTCCACCATCTCCAGCATCACTTCTACAACGCCTCCGCAGACCATTCCCTCATCTTCCGCCGCGTCCAATGTCATGTCCACCCGGCAGATCTGGAATCCCGGTCCCTCCATGCGCATCATAAGAAGCGCTTTCTGGATGATCTCACTCTCCACGCATCCCCCGCCGATGGTATCCACTGTGCTGCCATCCTCCCGGATCAGCATCTTCGTTCCAACGCCCCGGGGCGCGGAACCTTTCCTGGAAATGATCGTCGCCAGCACTCTTTTCCCCGGCTTCGCAGGATCAGTAAGGGCCGCGAGCAGCTCCCTGGAATACCCGCCCCCGCGTTCCCTGCTGTTTTTGATCTGTATGATCTCTGCCATTATGGAGACCGCGATCTCCTCCGGCATCTCTGCGCTGATCTTCAGCCCTATGGGGGTATGGACCCTCTCCAGAGCTTCCCGGTCCACGCCCTTTTCCGCAAGCTGGTCTTTCACGATCGCCACTCTCCGCCTGCTGCCCATCATTCCCACATAGGCATATGTTTTCTTTAAAATAGCTTCCAGACACTCTGTATCATACCTGTGTCCCCTGGTCACGATCACAAACCAGGTGTCAGAGTCTCCCTTCACCTGTGACAGCCCGTCCCGGAACATCTCGCAGATCACGGCATCCGCCCCTGCCGCTCTTGCATTGTCCGCGAATTTCGGCCGGTCCTCCAACACGGTCACAGTAAACCCGAGCATTTTCCCCATGCGGATGATGGGCATGGACACATGTCCGGCTCCGCATATAACGAGCTTCGGAGTGCGGCTGACGCGCTCCCGGAAGGCACGGCAGCTTCCGTCCTCCCCGGGAAATTCTATTTCAGAATTCTCTCTGGCAGTATGCAGAAGGCGCTTCTCACCGGCATGTTCCCCGTCAAGGACGGTCTCTGACCATATATCGCCTTCCCCTTCTCCCAGCACCTTTGCAAGCTGTGTGTAAAATGAATCCATATTGATCCTCCTGTAAAAAAAGCAGCACCACACGGATGCTGCTCTTCCTCTCATATTTCCTGTAAATTTCTACGCTGCCAGCCTTGCGAGAACATCCTTGAGCAGCTCATAGAATCTCTCGAAAGAATCCAGCGGCACATGCTCATCCGGCGTATGCACGTCGTAGAGAGTCGGGCCTACTGCAATCGCGTCCATTCCCGGGACAGCCTCTGTGAAAAGACCGCACTCCAGTCCTGCGTGGATTGCCTCCAGCTTCAGCTCTTTGCCAAACAGCCCGCGATAGCTCTCCACAAATACTTCGCGGATCTTGGACTCTTCCGCATAGCTCCAGCCCGGGTACTCCCCGCTGTACTCTGCCTTGAATCCGAATGTATCTGCAAGCGTCTGGAAACGCGCCTTTGTATCTTCCTGCAATGACGCGACTGAAGAACGCGGGGATACAACAATCACAAGCTGATCTTCGTCCGCGCGCACCACGCCCATATTTGAAGAGGTCACAACAAATCCGTCCATATGCAGGTTGCGGCTGAACACTCCGTTCGGAGCAAGACGGATCGCGCTGACAAATGCCTTCGCATCCTCCTGCGGAATCGCTGACGCGATCCTTCCTTCTTCCACAGAAATCTCACAGGCAAAGTCCGGCTCATAAGTTGTGATCTCGTCACTGAGATCCTGCGCCAGGGCGCAGGCAATCTTCTCTGCTTTCTCTGCCTCTGCCTTATCCGCATAAATCATGGAAGCCTCACACTCTCTGGTGATCGCGTTATCCTTGGTTCCTCCGGCAAAGCTTACCAGCTTCCCGTCCGTGTTCTTCATCAAGCGGTCCACCATACGCGCCATCAGAAGATTCGCATTCTGTCTCTCCTTGCTGATATCCATGCCGGAATGCCCGCCCAGAAGTCCCTCGATCTTAAGCGAAACAAGGGTGCCTTCTGCTGCCTCTCTTTTAACCGGTCTGGTAAACTGGATCCGCAGTCCGCCGGCACAGCTGATCGTAGCCACGCCCTCTTCTTCTGAATCCATATTGATCATTGTCCGGGCTGAGATGAGAGACTTGTCCAGAGCCTGTGCTCCATTGAGCCCTACTTCCTCTTCTGTGGTGAATACACACTCTACCGGAGGATGCTTGAGTTCCTCGTCATCCAGCACCATCATCATCAGAGCGACCGCTGCTCCATTGTCCGCGCCGAGAGTCGTCCCGTTTGCGGAGAGCACGCCGTCCTTTACAACCAGTTCAATGCCGTCTTTCTCAAAATCATGCTCAACACCGGCACGCTTGTCACATACCATATCAAGATGTCCCTGCAGCATAACCGGCGCTTTGTCCTCTGCTCCTTTGCTGCCTTCTTTTTTAATGATAACATTGTGCGCCTCGTCCTGATGCACCCAGAGTCCTCTCTCCTGTGCAAATTTCACGAGATAGTCGCTGATCCCTTTCTCATTTCCTGATCCTCTCGGGATCGCGCTGATTTCCTCAAAAAAGTGGAATAATTTTTCCGGCTTATAGCCTGTGATCTTATACTCCATAATTCTTCCTCTTTTCTATATGATTTTTATAAAAATATCATTGCAGCTGTCTCTCTTGCCTGCGAATATGATTATAACAGATTTTACTCTGTTTTAAAATACATATATTCCATATAAAATTCTTGAAACTGTTTATCATTGGACAGCTGTACTTCCTCAGCAGTCTCTGCAAGGTATCTCATCCGTTCCCCGGCTGTCCTGTCTGCCAGGGCTTTCTCCATGCCTTTCAGGCAGGTGTTTCCTTCTGCTGAGATCTTTTCCAGACATTCATCCGGAAGCAGCCCGATGTCCGCCGCCTTGCGCACATCCATCTGGTGCCCGAATCCTCCGGCAATATAGATATGCTCGATCTCATCATAGGAAATGCCGTATTTTGAGATTAAAGTCTCCAGTCCCGCGCGTACTGCTGACTTCGCAAGCTGGATCTCTCTTACATCTTTCTGATAGAAACGGATCCCGCCGTTTTCCTCTGACAGCAGAAATCCCGCTGCAAACCAGGGCTCTTCCATCCGTCCGGTCTCGTCAATAATCTCCGCTTTTTTCAGTTCGTACACAGTATCAATCACCCCGGTCCCGCAGATGCCTCTGGCGTCTTTGCCGCCGATTGTCTGCACCATTGTCCTGCCTTCTTTCAGCTCGACCGCGCAGATTGCCCCGGGAATGCTGCCGGTGCCGCAGACAATGTTCCCGCCTTCAAAGGCCGGGCCTGCCGCTGTGGAGGTGATATCTTCATGACTAAATCCATTGTGATTCTTCCAGTTTAAGTAACTCCGATTTCTATGATAGTTTTCGGCTTCTTCCACTGCTTCATGACGATCATTCATCAATTCCATTGTTGTTGCTCCTCTGACCTATCCCAAGATTCATACATAACATCCCTCTGGATATAAACAGTATTCCTCGGTTACTTACCCACCTAATCGCCTGATCAAGTTTCTGTTCGTAGGCTCAAGAACTTTGCTACACCACTTCCTTCACCCATGCCATTACTGGCACCGGCTTGTGGTTCGCTACACTTGGCAGTAAATACCTGTGACTGGACTTGCACCAGTAAGATTAGTGCCATGCTCAGCACACATAAGAAGGGCGGCCGAATCATTCCGGCCACCCTATTTTTAATCTAACTATTCTTTTTATTCTGGCGTTTTCTATCTTCTGCCTTTCCTGCGAGCGATAACTACCACTGTACCGCCTGCTGCCAGTGCGATCACTGCTGCGAGCATTGCGTACGGCATTGTTGTGTCTCCGGTCTTCGGAGTACCTGCTTTCACATTGGAAGTTCCGGCATTGCTGTTTCCGGGGTTATTGTTTCCAGTATTGCTGCTGCCTGTATTTCCATTGTTTCCGCTGTTATCTGCGTTACCCGGATTCTGGCTGCCGCCGTTATCTGTACCGCTGCCGTTATTTCCGGTATTACCGTTATTTCCGCTGTTGTTATCTCCGTTGTTCTCATTTCCATCTCCAGTGGAGGTGTCTTTGAGCTGCAGCTGAGCCTTTGCGTCGTTAAGTGCCTGTACCGCGTCATCTACGGTCTGCTGGTCATCTTCTGTCAGAGTCTCGTCTGCCAGCACTGCCTGCGCGTTCGCAAGGGCTGTGCGGAAGACTGCCGCGCTCTCTTCTGTGTACTGGCTCAGATCCAGGTCTGCTACGCTGTTCAGAAGATCTTCCAGTGTGCTCTTGTCTGCTTTGAGTCTCAGGTTGCTGATTGCGTCTACCAGTGCATTCCATGCTGTATCTGCTTCCGGCTGCATTGCATCATTGTCTGCAAGGACTGCCTGAGCATCTTCAAGTGCTTTCTGGAATTCAGCCTGTCCTTCTTCCATATATTTTGTCAGGTCAATGCTCTGTGCAAGTTCCACTGCCATCTCAAGATCCGTCTTGTCCGCTGCCTTCATTTCCAGCGCCTGGATTGCCTTCATCAGCTTGACAGTCGCATCCATGACTTCGTCATATGTAGCATTCTCGTCTGCCATTACTGCTTCGCCTTCTGCAATAGCTTCTGCAAACAGGTTCTTGATGGACTCTACACAGTTATCCACATCACCGTTAGCCTGATGCTCTTTCGCCTTATTCAGGAAGAACTCCAGAGTATTTTTGCTCGGTTTCTCTGTCTCTAATTTCTGAGGAGTAATCGTAAATTTGTCCAGGTTACATGTCGTTTCCTCGTCATTGTAGAATTTGATCTTATTCAGGCCGGCTTTGGTTACTGTGATCGTAAGGTCATCCTCCTGGAACACGCTTCCGCTGCCGGGATAGTTCAGGTCCTTCTCCTGCTTTGTGGATTCATCATCATTGAGCATCCATTTCATTGTGTTATATGCGCCTGTGAAATAGCGCATATGGAAGTTGTACGTGCCTGCTGCCGGAGCGTCAAAGTAAAAGTCAACATAGCCTTCTACTCCGCTTCTTGCCAGCCCCATCTCTTCCACTTCTTTGCCATTGCTGTCTCCGCTGCGGGAGTTCACGCGCGCGCCTCCCTGCGGGATCATGTACTCAGCTTCCACGTCAACAGCTTCTGTTGCGGATAATACGAACGGATTCTCCTCTGTATATTGAAGAGGTCTCAGACCGTCAATCGCCTCCTGAAGAAGCGCTGTCATGTCGTCCAGTTCTTTCTGGGATGCTTCTGCATTTGCCAGCAGTGCTTCAGCCTGTGCCAGCACTTCCTGGAGTTTCGCCCAGTCTGCCGGCATATAGTCTGCTTCCACTTTTCCTTTGGCTTCATCCACAAGAGCCTGGAGCGCTGACGCATCTCCCGGCTGGTCATTATCCTGGATCACCACCGTGGTAATGGAGCGCTGTCCGATCGCCGCATTAGCGGAAGCATTTTTCACTTCGATCGTAAAGTCCAGAGGTCCTGTGGTCTCTTCATTCTCCACTGTCTGGATCTCAATCGTCTTCTCTGCCTCGCCCGGTGCGAATGTAATGGTCTCTGTCTTGTCAATATAATGACGTCCGTGCACTGCTGTTCCCGGTGAAGTCTCGATATCCGCTGTCACCTCTGTATCCAGATTCTCCTCGCTTCGTTTCAGCACAACCTGCGCATTTTCACCTTCATAGGCAGTCTGCGTCGCATTCGCAAACTGGACTACGTTTTCGCCCAGGAATTCAAAGGAATCCACATTCAGTCCTGCATTCAGGCACAGGTATACATCGTGAAGTCCCAGATCAATATCCAGGTCCGGCTCCAGATTCATAGGAATCGTTGTATAGGACGTATAGGAGCCTGTCGCATTAGCCGTCACTTTAGCAATTACCGGCCCGTCCACACTATCAATGCGTACAGTGATCTCCGGTGAGCCTTCCCCGGCATATGTCAGATTCACGCCGGTCGGGATCTGTTTGAAATCAACGCCTTTGTATACCGTATAATTGCCATTTCCGATTGCTCCGATATTTCCGACTCCCGGAAGCTTCTCTTCTGCGATCAGACCGCCGGATTTTGAATCAAACTCCTCTGCCTCGATCTTGCCGGGCGCCGTCTTCGGTTCCAGGGCGATCCGGTCGTCAGCCTTATATGCCGCGATATTATTGATCAGCGGAACTGCATATGCAGCGTCTATCGTCACGCGGATCTGGCTTACTGTAACTGGAGCGCCTTTGATCAGACGTTTGTATCCGATAGTTCCTGCAGAACCATATACCTGCCAGTTCGGATCTTCCTTTGTTCCCAGATTCACTTCTGCCGTGAACTTGGAGATACGCTGTCCCAACGGGATATATTCCTGGATCTCAATGACATCGATCAGCGTCGGCTTGTCCAGGTCAACTGTAACGGAACCTGTTGTCTGTCCATCGTCCATTGTCCAGTAAGTATCGTAGTCGCCGTCTGTTGTGTTGGAAGCGTCATAATCCGGATGGTTGCCGCGCACTGCTGTTGCTACAGCCGATGCGTCTGCCGCCACGTCATCATCAAATGTATTGTCGATGATCTCGCCGAATTCTTTTAATGTCTCCACATATCTCTCATCGAACTTACCATCTCTGTTCGGAGGCACGTTCAGAAGGAACGGTGATCCGAGACCAACGGAATTGAAATACATTTCAGCCAGTGTCTCCGGACTCTTCGGAGCATTTGTACCGCCGTTTCCGAACCAGCCGCTTGTGATAGACACATCAACTTCAGGAATGGACCATACCATATGCTCCATATCATTTCCGCGCTGTGTTTTCTGACCTTTGATGTAAGGCTCTCCGTTGAAAAGATACCCTGCATCTTCCTGTCCCTTCTCATCATACAGGTGCCACACATAATCATAATCCAGTGTCTGCCAGCTGGAATCGCTGTTCGCATATCCAGCCTCGTTGCCTACCCAGCGGAGCGGAGCGCCATAATTCTGCTGGAATGTGATGTTCGGATCATATTCTCTCATGCGCTCCCACCATCTTGCGATATCATACTTGGGGCGCACATTAGGAGCGCCGCACGCTCCGTCCAGCCAGAATTCCACGATCTTGACCCCTGCCTCGTCTGCATAGTTCATCAGCTCTTCCATCTGACCGATGTAGACGTCATTGTAGTCAACTCCGTCCTCATTATTGCGGTCATACCACGGGTTCCCCTGATCCCACGGTGAGAGGTAGAATCCAAGATCCATACCGTATTTCTTACAGGAATTCACGAACTCCTGTACAACGTCACCTTTTCCGTCTCTCCAGCTTGAGCTCTCTACAGAATGCTTATTCGGTGACCACTTTGTCGGGAAGAGTGCGAAACCGTCATGATGTTTTGACGTGAGAATCGCACGCTTGATCCCGGCTGCCTGGAAGGCTTCGATCCACTGGTCTGTGTCCAGGTTCTCCGGCTGGAAGATATCGGGATCTTCCTGTCCGTTTCCCCACTCAGCGCCAGTATACTGGTTCACACCAAAGTGAACGAATCCTGCCAGCTCATCTTTGTAGTACTTCATCTGCCCTTCATTCGGCGTCGGGCCCCAGGCTTCCGGCGCTGCAGGCGCTTCCTCAGCAAAGGCCACAGGTGCTGCCATCACTGAAATCTGGGTCGTTACCATAGCTGCTGCCAGAAGTTTTTTCCATACTTTTCCCATCACTTTCTCCTTTACTGTTTATTTGTTTTATATTCATGCCCTGTTCTTTTTTTAATCCCGTCCCTCCTTTCATTTATTTTCCAGGGCCTAAATACCGATTTGATCTTTTTTCACATGATCCCCAGTATCTTTTAATTATAATTTTTTATTGCCATAACATAAATTCACAATTTTTA
>DXCD01000249.1 GCA_019116185.1 Candidatus Mediterraneibacter stercorigallinarum | reverse complement strand
GCTCCGGATTTAAAGACATGCAAGGCATATATCAGTGTTCTTGGAGATGAGAAGGCACAGCAGGATACCCTGAAGGGGCTGACAAGCGCGGAGGGATATATCCGCCGGGAGCTGGCGCGCACGGTGAATATGCGCAACACTCCGGAAATCCGTTTTATTCTGGACCAGTCCATTGAGTATGGAGTAAATATCAGCAGAAAGATTGATGAAGTGACAGGAAATTCAGAGAATGGAGCTGAGGAATAATATGACAATCGTATTACAGGATGTATTAAAGGATAAACGCAGGATAGCCATGGGCGGACATGTCCGCCCTGACGGCGACTGTGTCGGTTCCTGCATGGGACTGTATCTGTACTTAAAAGAGCAGTTTCCGCAGATCCATACGGATGTGTACCTGGAAGAAGTCCCGGAGGCATACCGTATGATCAGCGGGACAGACGAAGTGAAGACGCAGATTCCGGAAGAAGGGACATATGATCTTTTTATCTGTCTGGACTGCGGGGATGTGAAAAGACTCGGTTTTTCAGAGCCGCTGTTTGAGAAGGCCGGTGAAACACTGTGCATTGACCACCATATCAGCAATGAGGCATTTGCGGATTACAATTATATCGTCCCGGATGCGAGTTCTACGTCAGAGCTGATTTTCACCCTGCTCGAAAAGGAGAAGATTAGCAAGGCCGTGGCAGAGGCACTTTACATGGGGATTGTACATGATACCGGAGTATTTCAGTATTCCTGCACGTCCCCTGAGACCATGGAGATTGCGGCAGAGCTGATGCGAAAAGGGATCAACGGAAGCGAGATCATTGAAAAGACTTATTATGAAAAGACCTATATCCAGAACCAGATCCTCGGGCGCGCGCTTTTAGAGAGCATGCTCATCATGGATAAACGCTGTATTGTGTCCGTGATCCGCCAGCGTTCTATGAGATTCTTCCAGGCGCAGCCGACAGATCTGGAGGGCATTGTGAGCCAGCTCCGTCAGACAAAGGGCGTGGAAGTGGCTATTTTCCTCCATGAGATCGAGCCGCAGAAATTCAAAGTCAGCCTGCGCTCAAAAGGCGCGGTGGACGTCAGCGTGATCGCAAAGCATTTCGGAGGCGGCGGACATGTGCGCGCGGCAGGAGTCACCATGAGCGGATCAAGCCATGACGTGATCAATAATATCACCGCAAGGATCGCGCTGCAGCTGGATCACAGCGGGGAACCGGAAGACAAGTGACAGGATGATAAGCGATGATTAACGGAATACTGAACATTTATAAAGAAAAAGGATATACTTCCCACGATGTGGTCGCCCGGCTGCGGGGGATCGTGGGACAGAAGAAGATCGGACACACAGGCACCCTTGATCCGGACGCGGAAGGGGTGCTTCCTGTCTGTCTGGGCAGGGCGACAAAGGTGTGCGATATGCTGACCGATAAGGATAAGACCTACGAGGCAGTCCTGCTGCTCGGGAAGACAACGGATACCCAGGATATCACGGGCACGGTCCTCTCTGAGCGGCCTGTGGACGGCGTGACAGAAGAGAAGGCCGTGAACCAGATCAGGAGCTATATCGGAGAATACGACCAGACTCCGCCCATGTATTCCGCGCTGAAGGTAGGCGGAAAGAAGCTCTATGAACTGGCAAGAGAAGGGAAGACCGTGGAGAGGAAGAGCCGGCGGGTCATGATCTACGATATCCGGATCAAAGAGATATGCCTTCCTCGCATCCGCATGGAAGTGGAGTGTTCAAAGGGGACTTATATCCGTACGCTCTGCCATGACATCGGAGAAAGCCTCGGCGTGGGCGGATGCATGGAATCTCTGCTCCGGACCCGCGTGGGCAGATTCAGCGTGGAAGACAGTCTTCGTCTGTCTGAAGTGGAAGAACGGGCGCAGAGCGGAGAGCTTTCTAAGATCATGCTCCCGCTGGACGGCGTATTTTCTGACCTGGATCAGATCATACTGAAGGAGAAATATGCGTCTCTCGGCTACAACGGGAATCCGTTCCTTTACAGATATGTGGAAACACAGAAGGCGGGATCAGAGGAGCCGCACGATGCAGAACAGTTCCGGGTGTATGACATCCGGGGCAGGTTTATCGGGGTCTACCGGTACGAAAAGAAACGCGGACAGTTCCGCCTGGAGAAGATGTTTCTGGACCAGGATGAGCTGAGGAGGCAGTCATGAAATATATCACAGGGATCCAATCTTATCATGGAACGAAAAAGACAGCAGTCACAATGGGAAAATTCGACGGGCTGCACAGAGGCCACCAGAAGCTGGTGGACAAGATCAGAGAATATGCGTCTGATGACTGTGAGAGCGTTCTCTGTGCCTTTGACATGCACAGGGACGCCATCATGACGAACCGGGAGCGCAGAGAACATCTGGAAGGGAAGATCGACTGGCTTATTGACTGTCCGTTTACAAAAGATCTGAAGAATATGGAAGCAGAAGATTTCATCCGGGATATCCTCTGCGGGAAGCTGGGTGCCGCGCATATTGCAGTGGGCAGGGACTTTGTGTTCGGTCATGACAAGAGGGGCAGCGTAAAGATGCTGGAAGCGTTTGCCGGAGAGTACGGCTATACGCTGGATGTGATAGAAAAAGAGCGCTATCACGATATCGTCATCAGCAGCACCTATATCCGCGACGCGCTTGCTCAGGGAGACGTGGAACTGGCTGAGAAGCTTCTCGGCTATCCGTATGAAATGACCGGGATCGTGCAGCACGGACAGCAGCTGGGCCGCACCCTGGGATTCCCGACCATGAATATCGAGCCCGAAGCGCAGAAGATCATGCCAAGGTACGGGGTCTATGCCTGCCGGGTAAAGATCGACGGAACATGGTATAACGGCGTGGGCAACGCCGGGGTCAAGCCCACGGTGACGGATGAGAGAAGGCGGCTTCTGGAAGTATATGTCTACGGATATGAAGGAGATGCCTACGGCAAAGAAGTGACAGCGCGGTTCTGCGGGTTTGAGCGCCCGGAGGTGAAATTCGGATCTGTGGACGAGCTGAAAGAACAGGTCATGAAAGATATGCAGTACGGGATTGATTTTTTTAATAAATAAAATTTCCTTTACAACCAGATTTTGCTGTGCTATACTAGCTGAGGTTACACAATCAGCCGGCATTCGGTGATCGGACCACTCCAACCATTGCTTAATG
>DXCD01000248.1 GCA_019116185.1 Candidatus Mediterraneibacter stercorigallinarum | reverse complement strand
ATGATGTAAATGTGTTTGAAGGAATATTGCTAAAAAGTACAAATTATTTGGTAATTTTGGGAAAAAATAAGAGACCAGATCATTCTGGTCTCTTGTCTGTCTATTGTCTTGGCAGGATTCTGTCTATTCTGCCTGAAGCACCTTGTATGCTCCACCTTCAACAACTACGACTGTCGGCTGTTTGGACGGTTCGCCGTCCTCGCCCCATGTGATCTGTTTTCCTGTCAGTCCGTCAATGGTGATCTCTGTCATGGCAGCCTTCATTGCATCGCACATCTCGGAAATGTCCATATCCGGTGTAAGTTCCGCCTTCTCTGCTGCTTCTTTGATCACGTAGATGCAGTCATAAGCATCTGCCGCGAACTGGTTCGGGGTATCCTCGAACGCTGCCTCAAAATCAGCAACAAATGTCTGAGTAGCTTCATCCTCTGCGTCCGCAGTAAACGGAGTCAGGAACATCAAGCCCTCTGCAAGCTCTGCATCGAATCCTTCCAGTGCAAGAAGGCCGTCCATTCCATCGCATCCGAACCAAGCCGGGTCGAATCCGATCCTGTCTGCCTGAGCAAGGATCAGGGATGCTTCCTGATAATAGATCGGAAGGAATACAAGTTCTGCGCCTGAATCTTTTGCTTTCTGCAGCTGTACAGAGAAATCTGTCTTGCTGTCCGCTGTAAACGCTTCTGCCGCAACAACCTCAAGACCTACTGACTCTGCCTCTTCGACAAATCTCTGATAGATACCGGATGAATACGTATCAGAGCTGTTATAGATCACTGCCACTTTGGATGCAAGTCCGTTCTCTGAGATGTAGTCAGCGGATGCTTTCCCCTGGTTCGGGTCAGAGAAACACATACGGAACGCATTGTCATACTGGATACTCTCGACAGCCGTAGCAGACGGTGTGAGCTGGAACATATTGTCCGCGTGTGACTCCTCGACAACTGCCGTACACGGTGTAGATGTCACTGTACCCACCAGCATCTGCATCCCCCAGTCTTTCAGGGTATTGTACGCATTGACTGATTTTTCAGAATCAGACTGGTCGTCCTCAAACTTATACTCGATCTGATAACCATTGATCCCGCCTGCTTCATTGATCTCGTCAACTGCAAGCTGGATCCCGTTCTTCACAGCTGTACCATAGATTGCGTTGTCCCCGGTCGTAGGTCCGATGCCGCCGATCTTAAATGTATCCGCATCGGATGAGCCTCCGTCGCTTCCGCCGCTGCTTCCGCATGCAGCCATTGACAGTACAAGGGCTGACGCAAGAGCGACACTTGCTGCTTTCTTCAACATTTTCATAATAACTTCCTCCTAACTAAACTGCTAATGCTAATATCGTACCCTTGCAGAAACCATTTGTCAAGGAGAAAAACAGATTGTGCTCTATTTTTGTTTACTTTTCCCCGCTTTCTGCCGCCGGATCCTCCAGTTTTTTTATTGATCTGCCTTCCATAAATTTTGTCTTCAGCTTTATTATCTTAACATTGTGACTATTGCCGGAGCTGCTGTCCAAAGGGTGGGCTGACGGGACGGACAGAGTTTTTCCCGATCTTTCGTCCAGTCTTTGGAGCAGGACAGCTGCCGCTTCACGGGCAATCTCTTTCGTCGGCTGTGTAACGATGCTCAAACGGGGCACTGCTGCTTTTGCAAAATCAATGTTGTCAAATCCTATCACCGAAAGTTCCTCCGGCACAGAGATTCCCAGATCATTGATCTCCATCATGGCTCCTACCGTCATTTCATAATTGGAGACAAACACCGCGGTCATATCCGGATTATCGTTCCTTAATTTTCTCATTGCCGCCGCTCCGCCGGCAATGGTATAGTTACCTTTTACAATGAGCCTCTCTTCCGGAATGATTCCCGCATTCTCCAGTGCTGTCTTGTATCCCCTCCGCCTTTCCTTTGTCGTATAAACATCTTCCGGTCCTTCGATCATACCGATCTTCCTGTGCCCGGCATGGATGAGCCGTTCAACCGCGTCACGCGCCGCGCCGTCATTATCAACCAAAACACAGTCGCAGGAGATCTCGTCCCTCTTACGGTCAATCATGACGATCGGCCTGCCCGACTCTACAAAACGTTCCAGGCTGATTCTCGCCGGTCCCGTAGGCATAATAATCAGTCCGTCCACCCGGCGGTGAAACAAAAAATCAGCGGCTTCCTTCTCCCGTTTTGCATCAGACCGGCAGTCACAAATCATGGTTGCATATCCGTGGCTGCGAAGAATATCTTCTGCCTCTGTAATAATTTCCGCAAAAAATGTATTATTCATTTCCGGAATAATGATGCCAATCATTTTTGTCCGGTTCGTCTTCAGCCCCCGGGCGACTTCGTTTACTTCAAAATTCAGCTCTTTTATCGCTTCTTCGATCTTGACGCGGTTCTTCTCTCTGACATTGCCTCCATTTAAATAAGAAGAAATCGTTGCCAGACCAAGCCCGGTCCTCTTTGCTATATCCTTTATCGTCGCACTCATAAAATCATTCCGCCTTTTCCCCGTACTCCTGGCCCACGCCACCAAAGTAACAGTTCCGTCCGCGCCGTTTGGAAAACCTCATAAACATGCTTATTGCGGCTGCGCCGCTGTTTTCCTCATATACTGAATTTATGGTACTATAACCTTTTTGACCTGTCAAGAAAAGCCCGGAAACAGTGCGTTCTCTCTCTTCTTATCCTAAAACCGAAAGAGCCCGGGCAGACAAATCGGCTCATGCACCGAATTATCTGTCCAGACTCTTCTTAAATTTCATTATCTTGTACTGCTTGTTTCCGTGTTATCTTGTCCTTCTCCTTGCTGCTGCGATTATTGCAGTCCCGGAGATTATAGCCAGCAGGATCAGCGTTGTGACCGGAACCACATCGCCGGTCTTTGCCGCTTTGCCGGCAGCTGTGCCGCTGTCTGTGCCCGACTTGCTGCCTCCGGTATTATTGCCGTCATTGCTTCCGGCTGCTGTTCCGCTCTTGTTACCATCGGTTCCGCTGCTGTTATTATTATCATTTCCTCCCTGGTTCACATCAGCGTTACCATCCTGGCTGCCGTTTCCGGAATCATCTGCTTTCGCAGTCAGTCCGTCTCTTGCGCTCATGAGCGCTGCCACTGCATTGTCAACCGTCTCCTGGTCATCCTCTGTCAATGCATCATCTTCCAATACTGCCTGGGCCGATGCAAGCGCTGTACGGAATACTGCTGCCGACTCCTCTGTGTACTGCGTCAGGTCCAGCCCTGCCACTTCGTTGAGAAGATCTTCCAGAGCCGCCTTGTCCGCTTTCAGTCTCAGATTCGCCATAGCGTCTACCAGCGCGTTCCATGCATTGTCTGTTTCCGCCTGCATTGCATCGCCGTCAGCGAGCACTGCATTTGCCGCTGCAAGAGCGTCTTTGAATTCCTGCTGCCCTGCATCGATATAATCTGTCAGGTCGATCATTTCCGCTAATTCCACTGCCATCTCAAGATCCGTCTTGTCTGCTGCCTTCATATCAATGGCCTGTACTGCTTTCATCAGTTTCACGGACGCATTCATGACCTCTTCTCTTGTGGCATATTCGTCTGCCATCACAGCTTCTCCCTCTGCGATCGCTTCGTCAAACAGGTCTTTGATGGACTGCACGCAGTCATCCACATCGCCGTTGGCGAGATGTTCTTTGGCGCTGTTGAGGAAGTATTCGAGGGTATTCTTGCTGACAGGTTTTTCCGGCTGCACTTTCACGAAACATTCCGCGGTGAAACCACCGTCTACGGTAGTAACAGTGATTACTGCTTCGCCGGGAGCGATCGTTGTGACAAATCCCTGGTCATCCACTATGGCAACTGTCTCATCACTGCTTGTCCATGTAACATTCGGATTATCCGAATCTTCCGGCACGACTGTAGCCGTAAGCTGTGCTGCCTCGCCTTCTGTCAGCTCCAGTTCTTCATAATCAAGGGATACGCCTTCTACCGCAACAGGCGCCGGGATTCCCCACAGCTCCAATTCATGAATCCTTGCCGCAGTCGCCCATGAAGCTGCATTTGGCTGAACAGGTTCATCCACTATAAGCCGTACATATCTTGCTGTAAACGGCTCTACTGCCCGCTCCATCGTTGTAGCTGTATTATCCGTAACTACGTCAACATCTGTCCACTCTTCTCCGTCTTCACTCATCTGAAGCGTACATCCTCTTGTATTGAAATCTGTACTCTCGGCAATTCCGGCGCTTACCAGAACCCATCTGTCGATCGTATAATCCGCTCCCAGATCAAGAGTAAGGATATTTCCTTTTCCGTCAAGGCACCATTTTGTCGCTGTGCTTCCGTCTACTGCTTTTGACGGCTCTTCATTCGGATTGTGTCCCGCTGCTGACGCTTCTGCATTCAGCGCCACATTTCTCGGAAGGACCTTTACAACAGTGATCTCACAGACATCACTAAGTTCTCCGTCTTCTGTAGTTACCGTAACCTGAGCATTTCCTTCTGTCATGGCGGTTACAAGACCGTTGTCGTCTACTGCCACAATTTCCGGATCAGAAGACTTCCACGTCACATTCTGATTCGAAGCATTGGACGGAGTGATCACTGCTTCCAGCTGCTCTGTACCGCCGATCTCCATCTCGGCGCTTTCTAAATTCAGTTTGATTGACTCTACTGCAACAGGAGTTACTGTCACTTTACATACTGCCTGAACTGCTCCGTCATAGGAGGATGCTGTGATCTCTGTCTCTCCCGGTTCTATTGCTGTTACGATGCCTGTATCACTGACGGATGCAATCCCAGGATCTGCGGAAGACCAGACAATCGTCTTGTTGCTTGCATCCGATGGTGCCACAGAAGCAGCCAGAGAAATGCCTGCCCCATCCTCGAGGGTGACCTCTGTCTGATCTAATGTGATTTCCGTCACAGGTACCGATTCGTCAGTTCCCCATACTTCAAATTCGCTGATCCTTGCTCCTCCGGAATAATCCTGGGTCGCGGTGTCTATGTAAAGCCGTACATACTGCGCAGTAAAGGTCGGTACATTGCGGGTATTGACATCCATCTGGTTGCCATATACTGCATCAACGTCTTCCCATGCTTCTCCGTCACTGCTCTTCTGAAGGATAAATGCCCTCGGTACATAATTCATATTGTCTGTTCCGGGCGCACTAACCTTCCAGCGGCTGATGTCGCAGGGAGCGCCGAGATCTACTGTGATCCACTGTCCGCCCATGCTGTTATCCGTGGTATCTTCCCAGATTGTTTCATTGCTGCCGTCCACTGCTGCTGCCGCGCTCTCAGATGTATCATTGGAAGCAGTAACTGCTTTGTCAAGTGCAAGATTGGTATATGTCTTTGTCCCCTGTGCAAATTCCAGATCGCCGTTCAAAGTATAGGTCTGTCCTGCCACAGTCGGGAAAGATACAAATTTGTCTCCATAGCTGACATTGCAGGTATTGCCTGAATTGGAAGTGATAGTTACTTCTGTCAGCTCGCCGCCTTCCCAGTATTCTGAGATCTCAAAATTGCCTCGTGCCCTCAGGCCGCTCACATGTCCGTCTCCCCATACATCCGGAAGCGCCGGGAGCAGCTTGATCTGATCATTCTGGCTCTGGAGAAGCATCTCTGCTATACCGGATGTATAGCCAAAGTTTCCGTCAATCTGGAACGGCGGATGTGCATCCCAGAGATTGTCATAGAGACGTCCGTTATTATCCACAGGCGAGATCATCAGTTTCACAAGGTTGTAGGCATGGTTCCCGTCTTCCAGGCGTGCCCATGTGTTCAGTTTCCATCCTTCTGACCAGCCGGTTCCCTCGTCACCGCGTACATTCAGCGTGTTCTGCACTGCTTCTGCCAGCAGCGGAGTACTCGTCTTGTCGATCATGCTGCCCGGGAACAGATTATAAAGGTGGGAAATATGTCTGTGCTGTCTCTCGGTATTATCCCAGTCAAACGCCCATTCCATAAGCGTGCCGTCCGCTCCGATCTGATCCGGGCGGATCAGGGATACCTTCTCCTCAAGTGTATCGCGAAGCTCTTCATCCACCCGCAGTGTGTCAGATGCCTCGATCACATTCTGGAACAGTTCTCTGCTGATTCCGTTGTCCATTGTCACAGAATATGATAGATACGCTGTACCGCCATCATATCGGAATGAAAGTTCCGGAGAGTTGCTAGGGGCGATCACCTCATATTCCTGACCGTTGATTTCCTTCTTGTCCATCAACTGTTGGAGGAAATCCGCGCTTCCTTTGATCACCGGATAGATCTTATTGAGATAATCTGCATCCTGATTGAAATTATAAGCATCATACAGCTGATTTGATATCCAGCCGCCGCCCACGGGCCAGAGTCCCCATGCGCCGTCAATAGGACCTGTACGGTTCCAGAGGTCTGTATTATGGTTGACTACCCAGCCGTCTTCAATGCCAAAGGTATTTCTTGCCGTATAATTTCCTGCCTCAGAAAGGGCGATCGCCTTCTCTACGAATGGCTGGAAACATTCTTCCAGATTTGTGGTAAGCGCCGGCCAGTAGTTCATCTCATAGTTAATGTTCGTTGTATACTTCGAATCCCAGGCCGGATTGCGGAATTTGTTCCATAACCCCTGGAGATTCAGGGGCTGGGAATCTCGCGAACCGCAGATCATCAGATATCTGCCGTACTGGAAGAGGATCTCCACAAGATCCGGATCCTCGTTCTGGCTGAACTGCTGGATTCTGGTACGCATCGGTGTCAGATTCTCTCCGCTGTCCCCGCCAAGCTGCAGGTCCACACGGTCGAAAAGCTCTGTGTAGTCTGCCTCGAATGCTTCGTACAGCTCGTCATAGGATTTCTGGGAAGCTCTCTCGATATCTTCTGCTGCAAGAGCCTTCTGATCTGCTGTACAAGTCTGATAATCTACAAAATTCGTACGGATTGATGTAAGAAGAACTACGGAATCTGCTCCTGTTACAGTCACATTCGTACCATCTGCCGATACTTCTCCGTTTTCATTCATCACTTTTGTTCTGGTCTGATACCACACAGCGTAGCTTACACCCGCGCCGTCGTCGCCGTGTCCGTCCATAACCAGAGTATCATCTCCCTCCGTGGATACCTCATACTGTCCGGTAAGAGATGAGCTGTACTCTGCTGTAAAAGAGACGGAGCCCGGAGTATCGCAGGTGATCCTCGTCACCATGACATCATCCGGATAACTGACGAACGACTCTCTCTGATACTGTTTCCCGTCATAGACATACTTGCTGGAAACGATTCCCGTATTCATATCCAACTGCCTTGAATAGTCAGATACATTGTCATGCCCAAACTGAAGTTCCAGAGTTCCGACAGACTGATATTTTGCCTCGCCGCCGCCGATGATATTAGACGATACAAATGAATCTGCCTGAGAATACTGTCCGTCATAGACAAGCTGCTTTGCTTCTTCAATCTTGTCAGCCGCCCCTGCCCGGTCGTTTTTCCCGGGACCGCCGCTCCAGAAGGTTGCCTCATTCAAGTCGAATTTCTCATTCGGATAGTTCCCGTAAACCATGGCGCCAACTCTCCCGTTTCCAATGGGAAGAGCCTTATAAAATGATTCTGAATTGTCATATGCATTCCCTGATGCATTGGTTCCCGCCATCTCGTCATACCAAAGTTTCAAAGACGGATTGTCTGATGAGTATACAGCCGGATCCGTCTGCTCCGGTGCTGCCTGCACTGCCACGCCGGGCATAATTGCTGCCGTCATCGTAAAAGCGGTTATAATAGCGCAGGCTTTTTTATAATTTTTTCCCTTTTTCATTAACCTGTTCTCCTTATCCTGTTTGATGCAACAATTACTCTGTTGACTGCCTCTGCCGGAATGCGTTTTTCACCTCCTCCTGAATTTTCCGCAGAGATCATATCGTTTCCGTAACGTTTCGATTTTCAGTATGATTTTACCCTTATACAAAAACCATCCTAAGCTTTTTCCCACGATTCTGATATTTTTCACCTTTGATTCTAATATATCGCACAAAATTCCGAAACGTTTCGGATATATTTGATTATATTTTACCATAATTACTTATCATCTTCAATTATCTGTTATATTTTTTCGCATTATATATAAATTTTCATTTTATTTTTTGTCTATTTCGCACGCTAACCAAAAAGTCAGAAGATTTAAGGCCGGGAGAGTCTGCTTCTGATAATCGGCAAAAACCAAATTAGTCAGAAGCAGGCTCTCCCAGTTTTTTGGACTGTTTTTCAGCCGCTTATTTCGTGTTATTTACCGTGCTCTTCTCCTCCCGAGTTTGCCACTTGCTAATTACCTACATAATAAAATATTTCCTGATTTTGCAAGGTTTTCCTTGCTTTTTTTACGCTTCATGTTATAATTATTATGTAGGTATATCGTTATATTTCCAAGAGGGGAGTTTGCTATGTTTATTGAAAAAATTAAAAATAACGGAAAAGATTATCTCAGGCTCGTCCATGCGGTTCGTAAACCAAACAAAAACGGAGACATGATCTCTTCCAAAAAAGTTATCCTTAACATCGGACCCCTGGACCGTTTCGATGACGGACAGCCGGACTATCTTGAGCGTCTGAAAAAATCTTTCAAGGCAGGCAATCCCTTGATCCCTTCCCTGATCCCATACTGTTCTTCGGAAAAACCAGCGGAAACTTACCACTTCTCTATTCAGGAAGGCAGCCCCAGCTGTTTCGGGCATCCGAAACTCTTTTCCCATGTGCTCCTCGGCCGGATCCTGGAAGAACTGGGACTAAATACATTTTTTTCTTCTTATAAGGGATTTACAAAACTCACTTACGATGTTTATGGTTTTGCAAAACTTCTGGTCTTTGGAAGACTCCTCAATCCAGCCTCAAAATCTGCAACCGTACGCCAAAATGAGGATTATTCCGAGCCCATCCTGAAAGATTTTAATCCGGATAATGTCTATGATACGCTTTCATTCATTGCTGCAAACAAAGACAAGATCATCCGGCGCATGAACACAAATCTTGTCAAAAAAGCCGGACGGTCTCCCAGCATCATTTATTATGATGTTACGAACTTTTATTTCGAGATTGAAGATCCGGACGAAGATATCGTCGATGAGGAAGGCTGTCTTTTAGAAAAAGGCCTGCGGAAGTTTGGAGTCTGCAAGGAGGAACGCCACCTTCCCATCGTACAGATGGGGCTGTTTATGGATGATAACGGGATCCCCATCGCAATCGAATCCTTCCCTGGGAATACCCTGGATCACCTGACGCTGCGCCCCGCATTGAAAAGAAACATCGATGGCCTTGACCTCTCCAGGTTTATCCTGATCGCTGACCGGGGGATCTGTAATTACATGAATCTGATGCATGTCCTGGATGCCGGAAACGGATATATCGTTTCCAAAAGCCTTCTGAAGAGCACAAAAAAGGAGCAGGAATGGTGTTATTCAGACGCTGGTTATACAGTTATCAGCGAAGATTTCAAATATAAATCACGGATTGTCAGCAGAACGGTAAAAGATGAAAAAGGCAGTCCGCGCAGAATCGAGGAAAAAGTCGTCGTTTACTGGAGCAGGAAGTTTCAGGAGCGGAGCAGAAAGGAAAACCAATCGTTTCTCGATTTTCTCCAGAAGCTGGAAGAATCCCCGGAAAACTTCCGCATTACTTCCATTCAGGCAAAATCCCTGCGGAAGTTTATGAAAAAGGAATATGTCAATACAAAGACCGGAGAAGCCATTCACTCTTCTGATATCAAAGGATTTCTTGACTTTGAGAAAGTCAGTGCATACAAAAAAAGTATGGGGTATTATCAGATCGTAACCTCCGAACTTGCCATGGATCCGCAAGAAGTCATTGATAAGTATCACGGCCTGACCCAGATCGAGGACCAGTTCAAAGTCATGAAAGGAGACCTTGAGACCCGGCCGATTTACGTCCGTACACCG
This sequence comes from Candidatus Mediterraneibacter stercorigallinarum, assembly GCA_019116185.1. Taxonomy (GTDB): domain Bacteria; phylum Bacillota; class Clostridia; order Lachnospirales; family Lachnospiraceae; genus Mediterraneibacter; species Mediterraneibacter stercorigallinarum. Next base: position 4,390 of record DXCD01000248.1, on the reverse strand, counting down.
GAACATGTAGAAGCGCATCTGCTGATCTGTATGATTGCCCTTGTTGCTATGAGGATCATCCAAAACCGCATCCGCGATTGCTCTGGTGATAAAGGAGAGCGGGACGTTTATTGGAATGTAGGGATGAGCGGAGAAAGGATACGGACTGCATTGAACAAATGGAAAGTAGATACCCTGCCTGGTGATCTTTACCGTTTTATGGATGTAGATGACCCGGATCTTTCCATCATTCTGAAAGCTTTTGGTATTGATATTCCAGCCAAGCTCTATCGACGTGCAGAATTAAAATCCCTCAAAACAGGTGTCAAGATTTTCAAATAGGTACGTAAAAATAGGTATATAATCTCAAAAATCTCAACCACAGAAAAAGCAGGAGAAACCCGCATAGTTAGAGCAAAAATGGAGCCATCATGGCTCCATTTTCCGCTTTACAAGTGGCAAACTCGGGTTATAGCAGAGTTATTTGTCTTCTTCAAGATTTATTTGTTATTTTCTAATAATTTATACAGATTTGTCTGTATTTTTTTGTGCATTCTGCACATTCTCATTGTGCTTCGGAATTTACTGCCTAAACAACAAGATCCTGAACAACCAGAGATGCATCCGCCGGAATCCGCTTCCGCAGCCTGACGCGTCTCTGATTTTTCAGGAGCTCTTTCTTAATCAATCTTTTGTTTATTATTTCACTCTGTTTCTTAAGCCAGTCCTTTGTACGTTTCCCGGATCTGATCTGCATCTGCCAGCCAGGAGGTAAATGCCGTCGCGCTCCCCGCCGCTGTTCCAAGCTTAAGCGCCTCCTCATAGCTGCCTGTCTTCAGATATCCGGCCAGGAATCCTGCCACCATGGAATCTCCCGCTCCCACAGAGTTGACGACCTCTCCCGCCGGCGGAAGCTGCTTCAACACGCTTCCATCCTCCGCCACCAGGATCGCCCCATCCCCTGCCATGGACACCAGCACATTGCGCGCGCCCATCTTCTGAAGCTTCCGGGCATACTCCCCGATCTCTTCGTCGCTCTTTAGTGTCACTCCGAACATCTCGCCCAGCTCATGGTTGTTGGGCTTGATCAGGAACGGATGATATTTCAGCACGTTCATCAGAAGATCCTTCGTAGCGTCCACGCTGATCCGTACGTCTGTCCCGGCAAGCCGTTCCATGATCCGCTCGTACATGTCGTCCGGCAGTGTATTTGGGATGCTTCCGGAAAGCACAAGCACATCCCCGCTTCCAAGGGCATCCAGCCTTTCATATAACTGCCGGATCTTCTCTTCCGGAATCCGCGGTCCCTGTCCGTTGATCTCGAATTCGTCCTCTGACTTCACCTTTACATTGATGCGTGTCACGCCCTCCTCCAGAGCGATAAAGTCTGTATCGCAGCCAAATTCCTGAAGCATCTGCTCCATTGCCGCGCCGGTGAATCCGGCCTTAAATCCCAGAGCCCTGCTCTTCATTCCCAGGTTGGACGCGATTACTGCCACATTATTTCCCTTCCCTCCCGGATAAACATGCTCCTCGGAAGTACGGTTTACCGCGTCACTCTGAAAATGCTCCACCTGGACTACATAGTCCAGAGAGGGATTAAATGTCACTGTATAAATCATTTCAAACTCCATTTCCCCGCCATGCCGGCGGCATGAAATCCACTCAAACCATATTCTGTCTGTATTATGAAACAGACTCAAACCAGCCCTTCTCTTCGCAGGCTTTATATATCCCGTCGTCCACATTTGCCGCTGCGACATAGTCTGCCTTTTCCTTCAGCTCGTCACATCCGTTTCCCATGGCCACGCAGAAGAACCGCGGATCAAACATGACCAGGTCATTATAGTCATCGCCAAACACCACTGTATCCTCCGGTCTTCCTCCCGCGTAATCCAGCATCCTTAAGATTCCCTCCAGCTTTGCGTCCGGCTGGAACATCAGGTACTCTTTTTCAAACCTAAGATGCCCCACTGTATCCTTGAGGGTGAGACGCTCTTCCTCAGCTTCCGGGACGGAAACATACATTTTATAGATGGCGTCCTGATCCGCCGGGTCGAACTTCTCGTCAATGATATACGTAGACGGTTCTTTTCTCATTCCCGCCTGGTCATAGAACCGGAAACTGCTGCCATACACCTTGTCCGAATCATCCAGCGCCACATACACGCCGTATCCCAGCTCCAGCGCCTGCCGGTATACGGCGAGCGCTTTCTCATAGTCCAGAGGACGGTTCTCCCTAAGTTCTTCCTGATATACAATCCCATGCCCGCCGTTGCAGACCATATGGTCAAAACCGTTTTCCCGGCGGAACCGCTCCGCTTTATAGCGGGCGCGTCCCGTAGCGATGGACACGAAATGTCCCGCTTCCTTCAGCTTCCGGACCGCTTCCGCGGCAGAGGGCACGATCTGCCCCGTGCTCCGGTCTGTCAGCGTGCCGTCAATATCAAAAAAGAAATATTTTTTCTCCAATTCTTGTCTCCTCCTGTCGTCCTCTTCGGAGCGGCCGCAGCCTTTGGAATGCCGCGACCGCCCCAAAGCCAGGGCCGCTTATTCAAAGGGATAGGACATACCCCACTGGTTTCTCACCGCTGTCAGCACCTGCATCACATCCCGGATGATCTGAAGGTTCTCCTGCCCGCTGTGATTCAGCACATAGTCCTGCATGTCGCGCACTTCGTACTGAAGCGCCTCCTCTGTCTTTCCTTCCTCGATCACCTCTGTCCTGCCGTCTTCGGTATAAGTGACCGTGGCCTTCTGTGCTCTCGGATACTCACAGATCTCGATAAATCCTTTCTCTCCTGCCACTACTCCCCGCTTCGGCTGTTTTGCCCTCATGGTCAGCGCCATGACCGCCATCTCGCCGTCCGGGTTCTTCAGGATAATGCCGCTCGTCTCATCCACGCCTGTCTCAAAATAATTTGCCGTGGTCAGGACGACGTCCGGCCTGCTCTTCATAAAAAATCTTGCAAATGTGGCGGCATACACTCCGATATCCAGAAGCGCGCCTCCTGCCAGCTCCTTTGAGAAGAACCGGTTATTTACATCGTATTCCTTGCAGCTTCCGAAATTCACCTGCACCATCTTCACATCGCCGATGGCGCCGTCCTCTACCATTTGCTTGAGCTTCTTATATAAAGGCATATGCAGAAGTGTCATTCCGTCGCAGATAACAAGCCCTTTTTCCTCAGCAACTGCCACGCACTCTTCCAGCTGCCTGCTGTTCACCGTAATAGATTTTTCGCAGAATACATGCTTGCCCGCCTGTACAGATTTCAGCATGAACTGATAATGCAGGTTATGCGGCGTCGCGATATACACAATATCCACATTCTCATCCGCGATCATCTCATCCGCGCTGCCGTACGCCTTCTGTACGCCGAATTCCTCTGCGTACTTCTGCGCTGATTCCAGATTCACGTCGCACACTGCATAGATCTCTCCGTTTACCGCGTTGAGCGCTTCTCCCATCTCGTGCGCGATCCATCCTGTTCCTAAGATTCCCCAGTTGAGTTTCTTCATCATGATTTCTCCTTCTCTATTATATCAATTCCGCTTTCTTTTACAATCACCGCTTTTGCTGCGATCCCGCAGAACAGCGAGTGCCCCGCGATGCCCGGTATCCGGTCCAGCCGGTCTGACAGGACTTTCGCATCCCCTGTCCGCGGGAAATGTGCCTCCATCAGATAATTTCCGTCGTCGCTTATCACCAGTCCGGCTTTCTGATCGGAACGCCGCTCTGTCACTTCTGCCCCCATTTTCTCAAGGCAGTTCTTCACATACTGCCGTGCAGGGCGCAGCACCTCCACAGTCACCGGGAAGGCGAATTCCAGCCTTTCCTTCAGCTTTCCCTCATCGGCAAGGAGGATATATTCATCCGCCATTGCCGCCATGATCTTTTCTCTTGTGTGGATGCCTCCGCAGCTTTTCAGCGCGTTCAGCTCCAAGTCAACTTCATCACAGCCGTCAAATGCGATGTCAACCCGTGAGGTCATTTCCAGGGGCTGTACCGGAATCCCGTATTCCACGCACAGCTCCATCGTATCCTGGGACGGGGTGACCGCGCGGATCTGCTTCCTGCTCCCCGCGATCTCCCGGATCAGGAGGGCGACCGTTGAACCGCCGCCCAGCCCCACGGTCATTTTATCCTGTATCATTTCAAACGCTTTTTGCGCGCATTTCTGTTTCATACTGATTCCACTCCTTTTCCTCCAGCTTTATCTCCAGCAGATCATTCCGCTGACTCTGCGGCATTGTCCTTTATCGGCCGCTTCAGCGCTGCCAGCACCAGGCATCCCACTATGGAGCCGATCAGGATCGCCAGCGCGTACATCAGAGGATTGCCGATCGTCGGAAGTACGAAGATCCCTCCGTGAGGCGCTCTGAGCGTGCACCCGAAGAACATGGACAG